>CAZOIX010000457.1:0-4263 GCA_964579685.1 uncultured Mycobacterium sp. | reverse complement strand
CGGCAAGTGGATCGATGCGCCCGAGTCGGAACCTGCGGAAGTCTGAGCGATGCCGGAGACCGACACCGTCGTCGACGAGGACACCGCCCTCGACCAGCCGTGGAACGTGGTCGTGTATGACGACCCGGTGAACCTGATGGACTACGTGACCTGGGTCTTCATGAAGGTGCTCTCGCTGCCGAAGGCGGTGGCGGAGAAGCGGATGATGGAGGTGCACGAGCAGGGTCGCTCGGTGGTGCACCATGGTCCGAGTTATTTGCGCTAGCGCAATAAACTGCGGTATGACAAGGGTGTGGGTGAACGGTATCCGTCGGCTCAGGAACTCTCAGGCCAGAGCAGCGTCAGGGTCGCGGCGTCACCTGCGGACTCTCCGGCACCGTCGGCGAAGGCGGCCAGCGCCCCCGCCACCACGTCGCGCTGGGCGGGGGGCATGTTGCGAAGCACCCGCTCGATCGCTGTCCGGCGCCGCCGCGTCACCTTTTCGACCAGTTGCCGACCTGCCGGGGCGAGGCTCAAGGTCACCTGTCGCCGATCGATCGATGACTCGCGTCGCTGGAGTAATCCGGCCCTGATGAGGCGATCGCAGATGCGACTGGCATTTGAGGGGTTCACCGCCAGCTGCTCGGCCACGGCTGCGAGATTGGATGGGCCGCGGCTGAAGAGGATCACCAACACGCGGAATTGTGGGACCGTGACCACCTCGTCGATACCGGCCATGGAGGCGGCCGCGATTCCCACCAGCGCACGGGAGGCCTGCAGTACTGCGTCGACCTGTTCGGGGCGCGGTCGGCTCGCACCCGCGCGACGTGGCATGGACATGGAGAGGATTGTGCCGACAGGATTTGTATCGCCGCAAGCGGATGCCAGAAGACGTCACAACTCACGCCGGCAGGATTGGGAGGCTGCAATGACACACACCACCACGGGATGGACGGTGAAACTGGTTGACCGTGTGTTGCATTCACGGATGCTCCGTCGCGCACCGATCTTGATTTATCGCGCCGGCCTGGGCGCCGTTTTCGGGTCTCGGATGCTGATGCTGGAACACATCGGTCGGCGCAGCGGCGCGGTGCGCTATGCGGTGCTCGAGGTCGTCGACCATCCCACCCGGGACCGCTACATCGTGGCGTCCGGCTTCGGGACACGGGCGCAATGGTTCCAAAACGTCCAAGCGAATCCGGATGTCAAGATCTCGGCTGCAGGCCGCCGATCGGTTCCGGCCGAGGCCCGCCAGCGGACCACCGCGGAAGCCGATGCCGTTCTGCAGTCCTACATCGCCCGGCATCCCGACGCCTGGTCGGCGCTGAGGCCGGCGATGGAAAGCATGCTCGGAGAGCCGATCTCCGAGCACGACACGGCACTTCCGATGGTCGAGTTCAGCCTCAGCTGATGGTCATGAAGCAGCAATCGTTCGTCGCACTCGCGGCCGCCGTGCTCCTGGCGGCCGGCTGCGCAGGTCCGCCCGATTCGTCGTCGTCGGGCACCGGGGCGTCGGCCCAGCCCCTTGAATCCGCCGTCGACGCCCCCGGGTCAGGGCCGCTGGGTGCTCCGACCGCGCGCGACATCATCAAAGCACTCTCGGGTGACGAACTGGAGATACTGCACCCGGTCGACAACACCAGCCGCGAGTGCCCGGTCGTCGGCTGTGTGCAATCGGTGGTCACCGACCGGCTGCGCGTCAAGTCCTTCGCGACCACCGGCCAGGCGCAGATCTACGCGGCGGACCGGGGGCTCATGCAGGTCGAGACGGTGGTGGTCGAGTTCGCTCCGGCGGTCTCGGAGGCAGAACGCCAACGATACTGGTCAGACATCGTGGCGATGGTCTCCTAGTTGCGCTGGATCAACCCTGCGCCTCGATGGACACCGGCTGCCACTCTTCCCACGTCGCCAGCCGGCTCTCGTAGTCGGCCTTGGCCAACTGCAGCGGCAACTCACCGAAAAATATTCGCAACGGCGGCTTTTCAGCGTCGACGATCTTGAGCACCGCCGCCGCCGACGCCTTCGGGTCACCTGGCGCCGAGACACGTTGACTGCGCAGCCGCTCCGCCTCGTCGTGCACCTCTTTGTAGTCGGGCAGCTGTGCTGAGCGCTTCGACGACGGGCCGGCCCAGTCGGTTGCGAAACCGCCCGGCTCGATGAGCGTCACGTGGATCCCGAACGGCGCGACTTCCTGCGCCAACGCCTGCGAGAACCCCTCAAGTGCCCACTTGGAGGCGTGATAGATGCCGACGTTCTGGAACGCCGTGATCCCGCCGATCGAGGACACCTGGATGATGTGGCCGCTGCGCTGAGCTCGCAGGTAGGGCAGTGCGGCCTGGGTGATCCACAGCGCGCCGAACACGTTGGTCTCGATCTGGTCCCGCGCCTCCTGCTCGGTCAGCTCCTCGATGAAGCCGAAGTGGCCGTAACCGGCGTTGTTCACGACGATGTCGAGCCGCCCGAAGTGGTCGTGTGCCTGTTTCACCGCGGCGAAGTCCGCGTCGCGGTCGGTCACGTCGAGCGGGATCGGCAGCAGCGCGTCGCCGAATTCGGCCGCCAGATCGTCGAGAGTCGACGTGTCCCGTGCCGTCGCCGCGACCTTGTCGCCGCGTTGGAGGGCGGCGATGGCCCACTCTCGGCCGAAGCCACGTGATGTCCCTGTGATGAACCAAACTTTTTCTGCCACGTCCACAGAATGCCCAGAACGACGCCGCGCATTCCCGGTGCGCGCATGTTCACAGGTAGCGTCGGCGTGGTGAGTCGCGCGACGTTGGACAAGGACCCCCATGAGGTCGCATCGATGTTCGACGCGGTGGCGCGCCGCTACGACCTCACCAACACGGTGTTGTCGCTCGGTCAGGACCGGTTCTGGCGGCGGGCCACGCGCTCGGCGTTGCGTATCGGGCCCGGCGACAAGGTACTCGACCTCGCGGCGGGCACCGCGGTCTCGACGGTGGAACTCGAGACGTCGGGTGCGTGGTGTGTCGCCGCGGACTTCTCCGTCGGGATGCTCGCCGCGGGCGGCGCGCGCAACGTGCCGAAGGTCGCGGCGGACGGGACGAAGCTGCCATTCGACGACGGTGTGTTCGACGCGGTGACGATCAGCTTCGGGCTGCGCAACATCGTCGACCACGCCGCCGCGCTGCGTGAGATGGCGCGCGTGACCAGGCCGGGCGGGCGGCTGGTGGTGTGCGAGTTCTCCACGCCGACGAACCGGGCGTTCGCGAAGGTCTACAAGGAGTACCTGATGCAGGCACTGCCGCGGATGGCGCGTGCGGTGTCGTCGAACCCCGACGCGTATGTCTATCTCGCCGAGTCGATCCGCGCGTGGCCCGACCAGCCGGACCTCGCCCGTCACATCGCCGGCGCGGGGTGGTCGGCGGTGCGGTGGCGCAATCTGACGGGCGGCATCGTCGCGCTGCACGCAGCGACCAAGCCGTTGCGGTAAACGGCCGATAGCCGACGCCGCGCCGTTGTACGGTCGCGAAATGGCCTACGGACGTCACGCTGATCCGGAATCGACGCTTGGTACCGATCCCCGCTCCGACCCGCGAATGGTCAAGGCGTTCGCCGAGTTCGGGCTCGACGGCAGACAACCACCGATACCGCTGACGGTCGACTCGCCACTACAGGAGCGGTTGGCGTTCGCCACGATGAGCGAGGAAGGGATGGGCGCGATCTTCGACGTTTTCGCCCAACGCGCCGACGAGGTCGCCGGGGTCACCACGACGACCACCACGATCACCGGCGGCGACGGCAACGACGTCACCCTGTACATCAGCCGCCCGGACCACACCGCCGGCCCGATTCCGGGCGTCGTCCACCTGCACGGCGGCGGTATGGCCATCGGCAGCGCCGCCGATATCGGTTACGTCAAGATGCGCGAATACCTCGCCGCGACAGGGGTTGTCGTGGTCGGCGTGGAGTTCCGCAACTCCGGCGGCAAGCTCGGTCCGCATCCGTTTCCCGCCGGTCTGAACGACTGCGCGGCCGGGGTCCGATGGGTCGCCGCCAACCGCGCCGAACTCGGCATCACGCACCTGATCGTGTCGGGTGAATCCGGCGGCGGAAACCTCACTCTCACCGTCGCGCACAAGGCGAAACGGGAAGGCTGGCTTGATGAGATCGCGGGCCTTTACGCACAGTGTCCCTACATTTCGAACCGTTGGCTAGAAGTCTGTGAGGACCTGCCATCGCTGACCGAGAACGACGAGTACTTCGTCACCCGCCAGCAACTGGCATTGCTCGGCTCGTTGTACGACCCCACCAACGACTACCGCGACG
>CAZOIX010000456.1:0-4287 GCA_964579685.1 uncultured Mycobacterium sp. | reverse complement strand
GGCCCCCAGGAACACACCTGGTCGACATACTCGTTGCCATCGGCGTCGGTGAGCCGGTAACAGGCGGCGGAGGTGATGAACCGCGGCGTGCCGCCGACCGAGTTGAACGCGCGGACCGGTGAGTTCACCCCACCGGGGATGACAGAGCACGCCTCGGCGAACAGGGCCGCCGAGGCCGCTGTCGTTGCGGAGGTGCTGCGCATGGCCACCAGTGTCCCAGCCGGGCCCGCCGCGTCAACTACAGGGTGTAGTGGCTAACCCTTCGGGGTCAGCGCGAACACCGGGTGGTCGGCGTCGGCGGGCAGCTGGCGCCAGTAGCCCTCCACCACCTTGCCTGCCAGGGGGCGATACACGGCGATGACGGGCCCGCGCTGCTCCACCGGTATCTCGCTGGCGACGTATGTCCGATCGTCGACCATGACGTCGGGGGTGGCGCGGACGTTTTTCACCCACTCCGTCTCACCACGCGTGGACACCAGGTACTTCACGCCGTCCACCTCGGGCACGACCACAGGAATCTTCTGCGGTTGCCCGCTGACGCGCTTGGTCACCGTCAGGGTCTCGCTGCCGCCGACACCCGTCGCCATCGCGACCTTGTTGAATATCTTGCGGGTGAACCATGGAGGCTTGAGGTATGCCATGTCGTCAGAGTTTGATGGTTGGCATGCAGTTACCGCAATGGCTGGCGCGGTTCAATCGGCACGTCACCAACCCGATCCAGCGACTCTGGGCCGGCTGGGCCCCGACATACGGCATCCTCGAACACGTCGGCAGGAAATCGGGCAAGTCCTACCGAACCCCGCTGATGGTGTTCTCCACTCACGACGGGGTGGCGATCCTGCTGACCTACGGTCCGGATCGCGACTGGCTGAAAAACCTCGTCGCCGCAGGCGGCGGCCGAATGAAGCGCTACGGCAGAACCTTTGACCTACGCGACCCGACGGTGGTGCCGAGAGCCCAGGCCACGCCTGCGGTCACGGGGCTATGGCGGCCGATATTCGCGCGGCTGCCGTTCGAGCAGGCGGTGCTGCTCACCCGGGTCTAGCGGTCAGCGTCGTACGCCGACGCGGACGCGGACGGGCCCCTTGGCGACGGTGGTGAACGGCACCTCGCAGACGAAGTCCTGGTCCAGCGAACTGACCTCGAGGGCCCGGACGACAGTGGCCAGCGCCAGCGTGGTCTCCAGCCGCGCGAAGTGTTCGCCGATGCATGGCCGTCCGCCACCGAGGAACGGGAGAAACTGCCAACGGTCGCGGGCCTTGACATTCTCCGGGCTGAATCGGTCAGGGTCGAAGTCCATGGGATTGGGCCACAGGAACGGATCGTGGTGCAGGCCATAGATTCCCACCGCGACGAGGCTGCCCGCTTCGACGCGGTAGCCGTCCACGGCGATATCGCGGGTCGCCAGGCGTGCGACCCCAGCCGCGGGCGGGCAGAGCCGAAGCGCTTCGTGCAGCACCTGGACGGTGTATCCGAGCCTGGGCACGTCGTCGGGCCTCAACTCGCGATCTCCCACGGCGGCGGCTTCAGCGGCCACCCGCGCCTGGGCATCGGGATGGTGTCCCAGGATCCACAGCGCATAGGTGAGCGCCGTCGCGGTGGTGTCGTGGCCGGCGAGCATGAAGATCAGCAGATCGTTGGAGATGTCGTCGTCGCAGATCGGGCGCCCCGTCTGGGGATCGCCGGCCGCGAGCAACGCCTGCACCAGCGGCGCGTCGCGGGACGGGTCTGCCCGGCAGGCTCGCACCATCTCGTCGGTGATCTCGCGCATCGCGGCGACCGCGGCACGAGCGCGCCTGCGTGCCGGCGTCGGCATCCATCGCGGCGCACGCACCGGCCGCAACGCACGATCGGCGGTGTAGGACGACGCCACGTGCATGCACCTGGCGATGACGTCGGCGCGTTCGTTGAGATCGATGCCCAGCACCGAACGCCCCAGCGACTGCATCGCGATCCTTCGGCATTCCACATCGAGATCCACGTCACCGCCCGCCGGCCAACGGTCGACGAATTGCTGTGCCGCCCTTGACATGTGGCCGCCAAAGCTCTTGACGTTGTGTTTGGTGAACACCGGTTGCAGTGCGCTCTTGCGGCTGCGCCACTGCTCGTTGGGCAGGACGAACAGACTGTCGCCTGCCATGTTGCGTACTTCGTCATGGATGACACACCGGTCAGAGGATGCGTCACCGCGGGCCAACACATCGCGCATCGCATCCGGTGAGAACACCGCGACGATCGGCGGCATGAGCTTCTTGGGTCCGAGTTGGATGCGGGTGACGGGTCCACCGGCGTCGCGGATCACGTCCTGCCCGGTGTCGAGCCGACGCACCAATTTCACCAACTGCCTGATCGGCAGCGGGTTCCTCGGCGCCAACGGCAAGGCGCTGACATCGACGGTCGTCGTCATGTCGAGCTCCAGGTGAGCGGTGCGCCTTCGCCTGTGGTCATCACCGTCCCCGCCATGACCCGGAGCCGATAGGGGGTCAGCCGCAGGGCCGCGAAATCCTCGGACGTCGGGCCGCCGATCCATTGCGGAATCACCCGCGGGTCATAGCCCACCGGTGCGGGACCATTGGCGAACTTGTCCCAGACCGCAGCGCGGGTCTCGTCGTCGAGATACCACTCGACAAGGCATTCGGCACTGCAGGTGTCCTGGCTGGGCGCCCAGTAGTTCAACGACATCTGCGGGTGAACGGCGAGGTGAGCTTTCTTCACCGGGCTCGGCACGGTCGCGATCCACCCGAACATATCGGTGCCATCCCACTCCCAGATGGGGTGCAGAACACGGCTGCGAGGACGGCCGTTGGCATCCACCGTCGCCGCGGACGCCCACACGATCGAATGCGCCATCTCGATGAACGCAGGCGCGATCTGCCCGAGAGAGGTCACGCAGGAACTCTACGCGGCGTCACGCCCTGTCCCGATGCTCGCGCCGCTAAGCGTCCTTCTTGCTGCTTTCCTCGCTGAACTTCGGATTGCCGTCGTCGTCGACCCATTCGTTGACCGCGGTGCCGGATACCGCGCCGTCGGTGCCCGGCATCGTGATCGTCGGACGCTCCTCGACGTAGTCCTTGCGCATTTCCTTGGCTATTTTCCGGTGCTCGTCCGTGACCTCGGGTTTCTCGGTGGGTTGTGGCGGCTCGGGCGCGTCCACGACGTGGTGATGTTCATCGGTTTCTGGCGCGGTGCCGCGCCCTTCCTGGGTGCTCATGCCCTACGGACTAACCCGTGGTGTGATCCATCAAACAGAAGTTTGCTAACTGGCAGCTGGGGCGGTGCGTAGCGCGGCGGGCAGGCTGGGCAGGAAGTGTTGAATGGCGAAGGCCCGGATGTCGTCGGCGGTCTCCAGCGGCTGGGCGCTGGGCAACAGCAGCACCATCGCGGCGTAGCGCAGAATCGTATCGGCGAATTCGTTGACCGCGGCCGCACCGATCCGCTCGGCGAAGCCCGCCGGGAAGATGACCCGCAGCGCTTCGGCCATCCGGACGATCGCTGCGCCATGATGCCGGCCCGCCAATTCCAGGACCAGCGCCGGCTCGTCTCTGATCATCCGGTCCAGCACGCGGTGTCGACGGAACTTCACGATCGCCAGGGTGAACGCCTCGACGTAGTAGTTCGACTGCGGGCCGGCGTCCTTCAGCTCGCCGGCGATATCGGCGAACAGCGCCACGTTCTCCCGTTCGATGACCGCGGCGGTCAACTCGTCCTTGTTGCCGAAGCGCCGGTAGATCGTGGTGCGGCTGATCTTCGCGCGCCGCGCGACGTCGTCGAGCGCAACCCGGCGAAGTCCGTGTTGAGAGAACTCGACGACGGCGGCGTCGAGGATCGCTTCTGTGGTGGGGTCAGCCCCTGGCATAGCCGCTCTGGGCGAAGGTGTTGTAGCGCAACCGCATTGGCAGATGATCCCACAGCCAGTTCACCGGCCGGGAGCGCCAGAGCGCGGCGAAGCGCCGATACCAGCGCTCGTGTCGTTCGCTCCACGGCAGAGAAAGCATGTCCCTGGTCCGTGGGGGCATGCCCCCGGTGGTCAGGAACGCGGCCGCGGGGTTGAAGACGGGCGCGATCACCCGCCACAGCGCCGGCGGGACCCCCTTCGGGCGGGGAAAGCCCTTGGTGACGTAGCCGACGCCGTACTTGGCGGTCGGGTGCGCGACGACGATCACGTCGATCATCCGGTTCCAGTACCGCTCGAACTCGTCGTAGTCGGAGTGCATCGGTCGGTCGCTGACGCCGTAGCGGCGGTACCAGGTCTTGGACTCGAGGTAGATCTGCTGCTTTTCCTCGTGT
>CAZOIX010000455.1:0-4292 GCA_964579685.1 uncultured Mycobacterium sp. | reverse complement strand
AATCAACCGCCGTCCTTCCGCAGGGTGCGACGCCGCAGACAGCCCTGCGGTGTCGAGCGTAGTGGGCGGGCTCCCGGCCGACCTACTCGCGGGAGGCGTTCACAACGCTTTAGGCTGCTGATGTGGAACCGGTATACGGAACAGTCATCCAACTCGCCAGGCTGCTCTGGCGAATCCAGGGGCTGACGTTCACCGTCTCCGGTGTCGAGAACCTCCCGGTCTCCGGTGGTGCCGTCGTCGCCATCAACCACACCGGCTACATCGACTTCACGTTCGCCGGTCTGCCCGCCTACGAACAGGGCCGGCACCGCAAGGTGCGGTTCATGGCGAAAAAAGAGGTGTTCGACAGCAAGCTCACCGGCCCGATCATGCGCAGCCTTCGTCATATCGAGGTGGACCGCAACAGCGGCGCGGCATCGTTCGACGAGGCCTGCCGCAAGCTCAAGGAGGGCGAGCTGGTCGGCGTCTATCCGGAGGCGACCATCAGTCGCAGCTTCGAGATCAAGGAATTCAAATCCGGTGCGGCGCGCATGGCGATCGCCGCCGACGTGCCGATCGTCCCGCACATCGTCTGGGGCGCCCAGCGCGTGTGGACCAAGGGTCACCCCAAGAACATGCGCCGTCCCAAGGTGCCGATCGCCGTGGCGGTCGGTGAGCCCATCTACCCGACGTTGCCGCCGGTTGAACTGACGGCGCTGCTGCATTCGCGGATGCAGCATCTGCTCGAGCGCGTGCAGGACGACTACGGACCGCATCCACCAGGCGAGTTCTGGGTGCCGCACCGGCTCGGTGGCGGCGCGCCGTCGTTGGCCGAGGCGAACCGGATGGACGCCGAAGAGGCCGCCGAGAAAGCGGCTCGCCGACAACAGCGGGGTCCCGCGGGAGCACCGGGGTAGCGCATGGAGCCGGTTTTCCGCATGTTGGAGATCGCCGTCAGCACGGCGAACAGGGCCATCGGGACTCCGATCACCTATCTCGGGCTGGAGAACATCCCGGCACACGGCGGCGCGGTGGTGGCGATCAACCACACCAGCTACCTCGACTGGTATCCGTCGGCGCTCGCGGCGTATCAGGTCCGGCGTCGGCTGCGGTTCATGATCAAGTCCGAAATGCAGCAGGTGAAGGTCGTCAACTTCCTGATCAAGCATTCCAAGACGATTCCGGTGGATCGCGATGCCGGCGGTGAGGCCTACGCGGTCGCCATCCAGCGGCTTCGGGAAGGCGAGCTCGTCGCGGTGTACCCGGAGGCCACCATCAGCCGCAGCTTCGAGCTCAAGGAGTTCAAGTCCGGCGCCGCGCGGATGGCGCGCGACGCGCAGGTACCGATCATCCCGCTGATCGTGTGGGGTGCGCATCGTATGTGGACCAAGGACCATCCGCGCAACATGGGCCGCAAGAAGATTCCGATCACGGTGGCGATCGGCCCCGGTGTTCAGGCCGCAGCGACGGTCGACGAAACCAGCGCCGCGATGCGGGAGGCGATGAACGAGCTGCTGCACTCCGTGCAGGAGGACTACCCCCATCCCGCGGGTGCCTACTGGGTACCGCATCGTCTCGGCGGTTCGGCGCCGACGATGGACGAAGCCAAGGCGCTCGAGGAAGCGGAACTCGTCGAGCGGGCGCGCAAACGGGCGCAGCGAGAGACGAAAAGCCGCCGGTGACGCTGCCCCTGCTCATCGCCTCCGACGTGGACGGCACGCTGCTGGACGACGACGAGAAGATCACCGCCCGCACCAGGGCGGCGGTCAACGCTGCGGTCGACTCCGGTGCCCGGTTCGTGCTCGCCACCGGTCGCCCCCCGCGATGGGTCGCACCGGTCGTCGACGCCCTGGGTTTCGCACCGATGGCGGTGTGCGCCAACGGCGCTGTGATCTACGATCCGGCCATCGACCGCATCGTGTCGGCTCGTACGCTGTCCGCCGACCAACTCGGGGAGCTCGCCGAGATCGCCACCAGGATCATTCCCGGCGCGGGCCTGGCCGTCGAGCGGGTGGGACGTTCTGCACACGACGCGGCCACCCCCCAGTTCGTCAGTTCGCCCGGCTATGAACATGCGTGGCTGAATCCGGACAACACCGAGGTGTCCATCGAGGACCTGCTGAGCGCGCCCGCGATCAAGCTGCTCATCCGCAAGGCGGGGGCACAGAGCGCCGACATGGCCCACGCGTTGGCCGAACACGTTGGTCTGCACGGCGACATCACCTATTCGACCAACAGCGGACTCATCGAGGTCGTGCCGCTGGGCATCAGCAAGGCCACCGGAATCGAAGAGGTGGCAACGCCGTTCGACATCACCGCCGAAGACGTGGTCGCGTTCGGCGATATGCCCAATGACGTGCCGATGCTGGGCTGGGCCGGGCTGGGTGTCGCGATGGGCAACGCTCATCCCGAAGCGGTGGCCGCGGCCGACGAGATCACCGCGACGAATGCGGACGACGGGGTCGCCCGGGTGCTCGAGCGGTGGTGGCTGTGACTAGGCGGGGCTGATGGGCGGTGTGAACCGCTCCAGCTGAATCGGGGTGTGGTCGGACACCGACTTCGGAAGTTCGGTGGCCACCAGGTCGATGACGCGAACGACCCGGCCCGTCTCACGGTCGAAGTTCAGCGTGCCGTGCTGGAAGTTCTGCACGATCCACAGCGGTTCCTGGATTTCGGCACTCGTCGGCAGACCCAGCGCACCGCGTTCGAAGCCCAGCGATCCCCACGCCTGGTAGATCTCGCCGGTGACCGGTTGGGCTCCGGTCGTCGGTGACCAGTACATGGCGCCGTGCTCGAAGTTCGCATACCGCGCCCCGCCCGCACCGGAGGCCTCGGGCGACCTCGGGGCGCCGAGGATGCTGTTGGCACCGCCCATCTGCTCCCAGCGCAGGAAGATCGCTCCCCCACGCAGCGCATCCGCCGGATCGGGGGGGCCCGGCGGATCGTTGAACCGCGCGGCGATGTCGCGGATCTCGCCCATCGCCGCGTAGGCCGCGTTGCCGGGGCATTCGGTGTTGCCCACATCTCGGTGGGTGAAGATGGTCGGTAACACGGGGGTGGCGCCGATCGGGAACTTGGAGAACGAGCTGCCGTCGGACGCGAGCACCACCGTGCCCTTGGGGTCGATGTGGTCCAGGCCCAGGCGCCAGCCCAGCAGCCTGGCCGTGTTGCGCAGCTGTATCTGGGTCGGCGGGACCTGGTCGAAGTTGCCCAACATCGCCACACCCCACGTGTCGCGGTTGAAGCCGCCGGTGTGCGCGCCCTCGACAGGCTTGTCGATTCCGCCCGCGCGGCCCTCGAACACCTGGCCGTACTTGTCGACCAGTGCGTTGTAGGCGATGTCGCACCAGCCCAGCGTGCGGGTGTGGTACTCGTAGATCGACCGGATGATCCCGGCCGAATCCTCGGGAGCGTAGTCGTTGCTGCCCGCGGTGTGGTGGACGATCCCGGCCCGGATCCCCTTGTCGTACTGCGGGTTCGGGCAGCGCATGCTCTCATCGGCACCCCAGCCCGCGCGTGGGATGATCTGCGGGGGGACACCGGGCGCCGTGACGGCCGACGGCAGCGGCAACGAGTCCACCGGCGCCTGCGGAGGGCTGATCAGTACGGCGTTGACGTTCTGGGGTAACGGCTGCTCGACGTTGGCGGGCACATACCCCAATTGCGGCCGATGATCGGCGGGCGGCGGTGGTTGCGGCGATCGCGGCGGGCGCGTGACCGCAATCTGCACCGTGGTGGTGCGGCCGACGAAGACCGGTTCGGTGCCGTGCGGGGCACCGGGCGTCGGGGTGTCAGGTCCGACTCCCGCCATGACCTCCGACTGGTACCAGGGGCCCCAGCTGCCGTCCGGTCGTTTCGCCCGGACCCGCGCCGACGTGCCGGTGAGGTCGTCGGCCGTCAGCGCGACCAACGAGAACGGGGTGTCCTGGTGGATCTCGCGTATGGTTTCGCCGCCGTCGAGGCCGGTCAGGGGCTGCTGTACGAGATGCAGCGCATCCGGTGACGGTGCACTGTCGTCGCCGGCACCCGGAATGCCGTAGACCGCCATGGGCAGCACGACAGCCGTCGCCGCGATGGCGGTGAACAGCATCGACGGCAAAGGGCGGCGACACGACACAGGACGATGTTACGTATGTGTCAGTTGTTACTAATGTTTCGACACGGCTCCGAGGCCGCCCAATCTGGGCTGCTAACACAACGGCACCGCAGAGCCCAGGGTGACAGGCTTCTGCGGTGCCGTTCGGTGACAGGTATAGGCGCAGGCTCCTTAGGAGGACGCCGCGGCTGCAGCCGGGGCCGCGGCAGCAGCGGGA
>CAZOIX010000454.1:0-4295 GCA_964579685.1 uncultured Mycobacterium sp. | reverse complement strand
GGAGAAGAATTTTGTGATGGGGCTCACACATTGCGGTGGGCCGACGATCGCGCCCGGGATCGGCGCGATGGCGCAGACGGAACGGGTTACCTGGTCCCGAAATCGCCGGTCGCGGCCATCTTGAAGCCGTTGCTCACCGCGGAGAACCCCGCTTCGGTCAACGCGCAGTCGGTGATGATCGCGCGGTGGCCGGGACTGTTCATCCACCAGGTGACCGCAGCAGCCGGGTTACTGGCTGCGCCCGTGCCCCAGAAGACGACCTCGCCGAGATCCGCGTAGCCGCCGTATCCGGCGTCCGTCACGCGTTGGGTGAGCGACGAGCCGTCCGAACCGGTGTGCGCCGCGACGCCGCTGCGGAGCATGTCGTTGGCGTGCCGCGCAGCGGACGCGGTCAGCTGCGGGTTCGCGGCCAGCGGGCCGCAGCCGTTGGCCGCACGCGTCGCGTTGATCTCGTTGAGCAGCTCGCCGCCGTCGTCCGCCCGGGCCGGCGCCGGCGCCAGCACCGCGCCGAACGCCGTCAGCGCCGCTGCGCAGATCGGCACGAGTTTCCTGGTTTGCGCGCGACCGATCATCTGCCCCCCAATGGGCTCAGTCCCCGACAGATCACATTATGGATACAAAATGATTCCATCGCGTGTTCTTTACCCATTTTTTCTGCAATTTCTGCATACCAACCCCGCAGAAGGCGCAACAGACCGGTCACTACTCTTGACCGCATGGCCGACTTCACGATTCCCGCCGACCTCAAGCCCCGCGACGGCCGCTTCGGATGCGGACCGTCCAAGGTGCGCCCGGAACAGCTGCAGGCGCTGGCCGCCGCGGGCGATGTTTTCGGTACCTCGCATCGGCAGGCGCCGGTAAAGAACCTCGTCGGCCGTGTTCGTGACGGGCTGAGCCAGCTGTTCTCGCTGCCCGACGGCTACGAGGTGATCCTCGGCAACGGCGGCACCACCGCATTCTGGGACGCCGCAGCATTCGGGCTCATCGACAAGCGCTCACTGCACCTGACCTACGGCGAGTTCAGCAGCAAGTTCGCCTCCGCGGTGGCCAAGAACCCGTTCGTCGGCGACCCGGTCATCATCAAGGCCGAACCGGGCAGCGCCCCCGCACCGCAGTCGGATCCATCCGTCGACCTCATCGGATGGGCGCACAACGAAACATCCACCGGCGTCGCGGTGGGGGTGCAGCGGCCCGAGGGCTCCGAAGGCGCCCTGATCGCCATCGACGCCACCTCCGCGGCCGGCGGTCTGCCCGTCGACATCGCCGATGCCGATGCCTACTACTTCGCACCGCAGAAGAACTTCGCCAGCGACGGTGGCCTGTGGATCGCGATCCTGTCCCCTGCTGCGCTGGCGCGCGTCGAGGCGATCGCGGGGTCGGGCCGCTGGACGCCCGAGTTCCTGTCGCTACCGATCGCGGTCGAGAACAGCCTCAAGAACCAGACCTACAACACCCCGGCGATCGGCACGCTGGTCATGTTCGCCGACCAACTCGAATGGATGTTGGGCAACGGCGGCCTGGACTGGGCGGTCAAGCGCACCGCCGACTCGTCGCAGCGCCTGTACGGCTGGGCCGAGGACTCGACGTTCGCCACGCCGTTCGTCGCCGAGCCGGAACTGCGGTCGCAGGTGGTGGGCACCGTCGACTTCTCAGACGACATCGATGCAGCTGCGGTGGCCAAGGCGCTGCGGTCCAACGGAATCGTCGACACCGAGCCTTACCGCAAACTCGGTCGCAACCAGTTGCGGGTGGGCATGTTCCCCGCCGTCGACCCCGACGACGTCAGCGCACTCACCGCATGTATCGACTGGGTTGTAGAACGCCTCTGACCTGCCCGCGTGTCTACCTGGTTACGGGCAGATAACACAGTAGGGTCGCTCTGATCGGGCTTGGTAGGCGCCCGGAGGAGGTCGATATGCGGAAACTCAAAGTCGTTGGTCTCGACGTCGACGGCAAACAAATCATCTGCGAGGCCGACGACTTCGGTGAGAAGTTTCTGTTGCTCTCCGATGACAGGTTGCGCGCCGCCGTGCGTGGCGACAAAACCGGTTCCACCGCATCTCAACCTCCGGCCCAGACCTCCGAGGAGGTGCCAAGCGCGCTGAGTCCCAAGGAGATTCAGGCCAAGATTCGGGCAGGCGCATCCGTCGAGCAGATCGCCGCATCGTCCGGAGTCGATGTGTCGCGCGTCGAGAGATTCGCTCACCCGGTCCTGCTGGAGCGGTCGCGAGCGGCCGAGCTGGCAACCGCGGCGCATCCCGTGCTGGTCGACGGCCCCTCGGTGCTGACGCTGCTGGAAACGGTGACGACGTCGCTGATCGCCCGCGGTCTGGGCGCCGAGGCCACCAACTGGGACGCCTGGCGCAACGAGGACGGGCGCTGGACCGTGCAGATGGCATGGAAAGCAGGCCTGTCTGACAACATGGCGCACTTCCGGTTCACTCCCGGTGCGTACGGCGGCACCGTCACAGCGCTCGACGACGCCGCCTCCGAGCTGATCGACCCGGACTTCGCGCGTCCGCTGCGCCCGGTCGCTTCGGTTCCACAGCTGGAACTCGACGTCGAACCGAAGCCGATACCCGAGCCTGAGGTCGAGGCCGAGCCGGAATCGCCGGTTGCGCCGAAGCCGCGTGCGCGCAAGGGCAAGCCACCGGTGCCCGCATGGGAGGACGTCCTTCTCGGGGTGCGGTCCAGCGGCCAGCGCTGAGGCGCGGAGAATCTGTCATCCCGCAATGGCGATGGCGATCACGGTGAGCCACGCACAGACCACGCCGACCGCCGCGCCGAGGACGAACCATCGCCAGACAAGTCGTTTACGCCATTCCCACACCGTCGGCGTCAGGCCGCCGACGGCGACCAGGTTGAGCCCGATGGCCAGCAGCGGATGCACCTTCAACAGCCCCAGACTCAGCACCACGATGGCCGCCCCTACCACGGCGGCGACGAATGCGGCAACCGTCAGGCCCATCGCCCACGGAGTCGATTCATCGGTCATCCGGCCAATCTAGCCCGCTCGTAGAAGGCGAGGGCCGCGGCGGTGGCGACGTTCAGCGAGTCGGTGCCCCGCGACATCGCGATGCGCACCCGCACGTCACTGGCGCGCATGGCACGTTCGGACAGTCCGGGCCCCTCGGCGCCGACAAGCACAGCCAATCGTTCGCCTGCGACGTCTGTCATCGCGTCGGCCAGCGTGCGGGCGCCAGGGGCGGGCGTCATCGCGAGGAGACGAAAGCCATTGTTCCGCAACAACTCCAGGTCACCGGGCCAGTCCACCGCCCATGCGTAGGGTACGAGCAATGCGTGACCCATCGACACCCGGACCGCGCGCCGGTACAGGGGGTCGGCGCATCCGGTGCCGAATACGATCGCATCGACGTCGAGGCCGGCCGCGTTGCGGAAGATGGAACCGAGGTTCTCGTGATCGTTGACCCCCTCGAGGACGGCGATGGTGCGGGCATCGGCGAGCACCTGCACCACAGCGAGTTCGGGCGGGCGCGACGCCGATGCCAGCACCCCGCGGTTGAGGTGAAAACCCACGACCTCGGCCATCACGTCGGCCGAGACGCGATAATACGGCGCCGCAACGCGATCCAGATCGACCGCCAGCTCGGCCAGGCGCCGGTCGGTGCCCATCAGTGCGCGAGGAATGAACCGCGACACCAGCATGCGCTGGACCACCAGCACTCCCTCGGCGATGACCAGGCCTTTTCCGGTGGGCAGGTCGGGCCTACGGTCCACGCTGTTGAGGTCGCGGAAGTCGTCCAGCCGCGGGTCTGCGGGGTCGGTGACGTCGATGACGTTGGCGCTCACGCGCTTTCGTCGACCATCGCCGACATCAGATCGGCAGCCGTCAGGAGCGCCTCACGTTGCTCGGAATCGAGGGTGGCCAGCCGTTGAGTCAGCCACTCCTGGTTCGCGCGCCGCTCGGCGTCGAGCAGCCCGGCGCCCGCCGGCGACACCGACACCAGCACCTGGCGCCGGTCGGCCGGATGTGCCGTGCGCACAACAAGACCCAGCTCGCACAGGGAGGCGATCACCCGCGTCATCGACGGCGGACGAACCCGCTCACGTTCGGCTAATGCCCCGGGCGTCATCGCGCCCTCCTTGGCGAGCGTGGACAGCGCCGACAGCTGCGAAAGCGACACGTGGGAAACCGGACGCCGGGAGCGCAATTGGCGAGCCAGCCGAACGACCGCGAGCGAAAGATCGCTCGCCAGGCGGCTGTCGGGCTCTTTCACGAGGCAAAGCGTACCCAGCAGGGCTGAAGAAGAAGGCTGTAATGGACTACGTTCGAG
>CAZOIX010000453.1:0-4300 GCA_964579685.1 uncultured Mycobacterium sp. | reverse complement strand
GTCGACCAACATCCCGTTCCTGTTGGCCGTCGTCAACGATCCCGATTTCCGTGCCGGCCGCATCACGACGTCGTTCATCGACGACCGCCCGTACCTGCTGACCGCGCACACCCCAGCCGACCGCGGCACCAAGATCCTCAATTACCTGGCCGAAGTCACGGTCAACCAACCGCACGGTCCCCGGCCGTCGACGGTCTATCCACACGACAAGCTGCCCGACGTCGATCTCGAGGCGGCGCCGCCGTCGGGGTCCAAGCAGCGATTGATGCGACTCGGTCCTGAAGGGTTCGCGGCCTGGATGCGCGAATCCAAGGCGGTCGGCGTCACGGATACGACGTTCCGTGACGCCCACCAGTCCCTGCTGGCGACCAGGCTGCGCACGACCGGCCTGATGATGGTGGCGCCCTACATCGCGCGTATGACGCCTGCGCTGTTGTCCGTGGAATGTTGGGGCGGGGCGACATACGATGTGGCGCTTCGGTTCTTGAAGGAGGACCCGTGGGAGCGGCTGGCCGCGCTGCGTGAGGCGATGCCCAACATCTGCCTGCAGATGCTGCTACGCGGGCGCAACACCGTGGGCTATACGCCCTACCCGGCGACGGTTACCAAGGCCTTTGTCGCCGAGGCGACGGCAACGGGCATCGACATCTACCGCATCTTCGACGCGCTGAACAACGTCGAGTCGATGCGACCGGCCATCGATGCCGTCCGCGAAACCGGCACGTCGATCGCCGAGGTCGCGATGAGCTATACCGGTGATCTGACCGACCCGGGCGAAAACCTCTACACGCTGGACTACTACCTCAAACTGGCCGAGCAGATCGTCGACGCGGGTGCGCATGTGCTGGCGATCAAGGACATGGCGGGGCTGCTGCGCCCGCATGCGGCCACGGTATTGGTCGGCGCGTTGCGCAGCCGCTTCGACCTGCCGGTGCATGTGCACACCCACGACACCCCCGGCGGTCAGCTCGCCACCTATCTGGCTGCCTGGCAGGCCGGTGCGAACGCCGTCGACGGTGCTTCTGCGCCGCTGGCCGGTACGACCAGTCAGCCCGCGCTGAGTTCCATCGTCGCCGCGGCCGCGCACACCGAATACGACACCGGGCTGTCGCTGTCGGCGGTGTGCGATCTCGAGCCCTACTTCGAGGCGCTGCGAAAGGTATACGCGCCGTTCGATGTTGCGGCTTCTGGTCCGCCCTCGCCCACTGGGCGGGTCTACCACCACGAGATCCCCGGCGGACAATTGTCGAATCTGCGCCAGCAGGCCATCGCGCTGGGGCTGGGGGACAGGTTCGAGGAGATCGAGGCCAATTACGCCGCGGCCGACCGCATCCTGGGCAGGCTGGTCAAGGTGACGCCGTCTTCCAAGGTGGTCGGTGACCTGGCCCTGGCCTTGGTCGGCGCCGGCATCAGCGCCGACGAATTCGCCGCGGACCCAGCGCGGTTCGACATCCCCGACTCGGTGATCGGCTTCTTGCGCGGCGAACTCGGCGACCCGCCCGGCGGCTGGCCGGAACCGCTGCGCACCAAAGCGCTCGCCGGACGGTCGCCGGCGCGGCCCACCGAAGAGTTGTCCGAAGAGGACGAGAAGGCGTTGACGCAAGCCGGTGTGGTACGGCAGGCGACGCTGAACCGGCTTCTGTTCCCCGGTCCGACAAAGGAATTCGAGGCACATCGGGAGCAGTACGGCGACACGTCCAGCCTGTCGGCCAACCAGTTCTTCTACGGACTGCGCCACGGCGACGAGCATCGGGTCAAGCTCGAACGCGGTGTGGAACTGTTGATCGGGCTGGAGGCGATCTCCGACCCAGATGAACGCGGGATGCGCACGGTGATGTGCATATTCAACGGCCAGTTGCGGCCGGTGGTGGTGCGCGACACCAGCATCGCCAGCGATATACCAAGCCCCGAGAAAGTCGAACGGTCGAATTCTGATCACGGCGCTGTGACGTTCGCCGGCGTGGTGTCTGTCCGGGTGACAGCCGGTGACAAGGTCGACGCCGGACAGACGATCGCCTCCATCGAGGCGATGAAGATGGAGGCCGCCATCACCGCGCCAAAGGCCGGTGAGGTCAGCCGCGTCGCGGTATCGGCCACCGCGCAGGTCGAGGGCGGCGATCTGCTGGTGGTGGTCAGCTGACCCGTATCGTGGCCGGCACCCTCGGTGGCCGGCGAATCGCGGTGCCGCGCACCGGAACTCGACCCACCACCGATCGAGTTCGGGAATCGCTGTTCAATGTGTTGGGGGCGCGACTCGACCTGTCCGGTCTGTGCGTCCTGGACCTTTACGCAGGGTCGGGTGCGCTCGGGCTGGAGGCGCTGTCGCGCGGAGCATCCTCCGTTGTGTTCGTGGAATCCGACCCACGTGCGGCGAGCGTCATCGACAAGAACATCGCCACGCTGGGCGTAACCGGGGCGCAGGTGCGTCGCGGTGGGGTCGCGGCGGTGTTGGCGCGCAATGCGCAGCCAGTGGACCTGGTGCTCGCCGACCCGCCCTACGACGCCGACGTGGCCGAGATCGAAAGCGTCCTCGCCGCACTCACGAGTAACGGATGGACGACCACCGGGACGGTGGTCGTGATCGAACGGGCGGCCTCCGGCCCGACACTGACATGGCCGCAGGGCTGGCAGACATGGCCGCCGCGCACATATGGCGACACTCGGCTGGAACTGGCCGAATTCGATGTCGCCGCCGTTGCGGCTCCGTGAGGACCTGACTGCCCTGTAGCGTCGTTCACCATGAGCGGCGCCGTATGCCCGGGGTCCTTCGACCCGGTAACCCTCGGCCATGTCGACATCTTCGAGCGCGCGGCGGCCCAGTTCGATGAGGTCGTCGTGGCGGTATTGGTCAACCCCAACAAAAAAGGGATGTTCAGCCTCGAGGAGCGCATCGCGATGATCGAGGAATCCACCACACACCTGCCGAATCTGCAGGCGGAATCGGGCGAGGGCCTGGTGGTCGACTTCGTCAAGAGTCGCGGCCTGACCGCGATCGTCAAGGGCCTGCGCACGGGCACCGACTTCGAGTACGAGCTGCAGATGGCACAGATGAACAAGCACATCGCGGGCGTCGACACCTTCTTCGTCGCCACCACACCGACATACTCTTTCGTGTCGTCGTCACTGGCGAAGGAGGTCGCGACGCTCGGTGGCGACGTTTCTGACCTGCTACCCGAGCCCGTGAACATGCGGTTGCGCGCCAAGCTGAAGGGTTAGCCACCCAGCTCAGAGGGTAGGCAGGGGGTGGCGCACAGCCCACGCGCCTCACCCAATCCTGATAAGCACGGAGGTATTTGCCGTGGTCGAGACATTTGTTCAATCCACCGATGACGTCGTGAAATTCCTGAAGGACCAGCACAACTTGATCAAGGACATGTTCGACGAGGTGCTCGGCGCGTCGGACGCGAAGGCGCGCGAGACGGCCTTCGTCGAGCTGCGCCAGTTGCTGGCAGTGCATGAGACCGCCGAGGAAATGGTGGTGCACCCGCGGGTCCGACAAGAGGTGGCCGACGGCGACGAGCTCGTCGACGCGCGGCTGAAGGAAGAGCACACCGCCAAGGAGATGCTGTCCAAGCTCGAGGAGATGGACATCGATTCGAGTGAGTTCCTCGAGGAGCTCACGAAGTTCCGTGACGCCGTCATCGATCATGCAGAGCACGAGGAGAACGAGGAGTTCACCCAGCTCGAAGGCAATCTGACGGCTGACGATCGCGGTCGCCTGGCCAAGGCGGTACTGGCCGCGGAGGCCATTGCGCCGACCCGCCCTCACCCGGGTGTGGAGAGCGCAAAGACGAACTTCCTCGTCGGCCCGTTCGCGTCGATGCTCGATCGGGCGCGCGACGCGATCGCCGCCGCGGTCCGCTAGTCGCGCCCGTCGGCACGCGTGGTGCGTAGCGCCAGGTGTCAGGCACGGAAATCACCGTGACATTCACCGGCGGCGTACGCGCGCGATGCAACAACCCGCCGTGTTGACATAATGTTTGCAGATCAACGCAGACAGCATGCAGCCTGGAAACCCGTCAGACATGGCAATTAGCAGCAAAGATGCGACACACCGTGTCGGTAGCCGAGTCACAGGCGCATCACCAGGCACACTGGTAACTGTCAACTACGCCTGGAGGGTGTTGCCGTGTACCGAGTATTTGAGGCGCTCGATGAGATGGGCGCGATTGTGGAAGAAGCGCGCGGTGTGCCCATGACGGCTGGCTGCGTGGTGCCCCGCGGCGATGTCCTCGAATTGATCGACGACATCAAGGACGCGATCCCCGGCGAACTCGACGACGCCCAGGACGTGCTGGAC
>CAZOIX010000452.1:0-4302 GCA_964579685.1 uncultured Mycobacterium sp. | reverse complement strand
CGCCCTCACCTGGTTTCGCACCTTGGGCCATCTTGATCTGGATGTCGGTGCAGTTCGTGAGGTAGTGGCTGGTCACGCCGAAGCGGCCGGAGGCCACCTGCTTGATCGCACTGCGCCGCCAGTCGCCGTTCGGGTCTTGATCGAACCGGCTGACGGCTTCGCCGCCCTCACCCGAATTCGACCGCCCACCAAGGCGATTCATGGCGATCGCCAATGTTTCGTGCGCCTCCGCGGAGATCGAGCCGTAGCTCATGGCACCGGTCGAGAACCGCTTCACGATCTCCGTCGCGGGCTCGACCTCCTCGAGCGGGATCGGCGAGCGCTCAGCGTCCCTAAACTTCAACAGCCCGCGCAGCGACGCCATCCGCTCGCTCTGGTCATCCACGAGTCGGGTGTACTCCTTGAAGACCTCGTACTGCCCGGTTCTGGTGGAGTGCTGCAGTTTGAACACCGTGTCCGGGTTGAACAGGTGGTACTCACCCTCCCGGCGCCACTGATACTCACCGCCGACCTCGAGCTCGCGGTGCGCCCATTCGTCGGGCCGGTCCAGGTATGCCAGGGCATGACGGGCCGCGACGTCGCCGGCGATGTCCTCCAAGTCGATGCCGCCCACCGGACAGGAGATGCCGGTGAAGTACTCGTCGAGTACCGGCTGGCTGATGCCGATGGCCTGGAACAGCTGCGCACCGGTGTAGGACGCGAGCGTCGAGATACCCATCTTCGACATCACCTTCAGCACGCCCTTGCCCGCGGCCTTGACATAGTTCGCCTTGGCCGCGTCACTGCTGATATCGGTGAGAACGCCGCGCTCGCACATGTCCTCGATCGACTCGAACGCCATGTACGGGTTGATGGCGGCGGCGCCGAACCCCACCAGGCATGCCATGTGGTGCACCTCGCGGGCGTCCCCCGCCTCGACGACGAGTCCGACCTTGGTCCTGGTGCGGTCGCGGACCAGATGGTGGTGCACGGCCGCGACGCTCAGCAGCGACGGGATCGGCGCCATCGACTCGTCGGACTCGCGGTCGGACAACACGATGATGCGCGCGCCGTCGCGAATGGCCTCCGACACCTTGGCGCGGACGGTGTCGAGGGACTCCTTGAGTCCCTGCCCGCCGCGGTTGACCGGATACAGACAGCGGATGACCGCCGCACGCATGCCGTGCGTGTGCCCGCGGATCTGGTGGTCGGGGTCAACGCACATCAGCTTGGACAGCTCGGCGTTGCGCAGGATCGGATTCGACAGCGTGATCTGCCTGCACGAGTCGGCGTTGGGGTTCAGCAGATCGCCCTCGGGACCGACGGTGCCCTGCAGGCTGGTCACCACCTCTTCACGGATCGCGTCCAGCGGCGGGTTGGTGACCTGTGCGAACAACTGCTGGAAGTAGTCGTAGAGCATGCGCGGCCGCTGCGACAGCACGGCGACGGGGGTGTCGGTCCCCATCGAGCCGAGTGCCTCGGCGCCGGTGCGGGCCATCGGCGCCACCAACAGGTTCAGCTCCTCGTAGGTGAAGCCGAAGATCTGCTGGCGCAACACCACCCGGTGATGCGGCATCCGGACGTAGTCGCCGGGCGGCAACTCGTCGAGATGAAACAGCCCCGCGTCCAACCACTCCTGGTACGGCTGTTCGGCGGCCAGCTCGGCCTTGATCTCCTCGTCGGAAACGATGCGCCCCTGAGCGGTGTCGACGAGGAACATGCGGCCGGGCTGAAGACGCATCTTCTTCACGACCGTCGATGGATCGAGGTTGAGCACGCCGGCTTCGGAGGCCATCACGACAAGGCCGTCCTCGGTGACCCAGATGCGTGACGGCCGCAGCCCGTTGCGATCCAGCACTGCGCCGATCACGGTGCCGTCGGTGAACGTCATCGACGCCGGGCCGTCCCAGGGCTCCATCAACGACGCGTGGTACTCGTAAAACGCGCGCCGGGCCGGATCCATCGACTCGTTGCGCTCCCACGCCTCGGGAATCATCATCAGCACGGCATGCGGAAGGCTGCGCCCGCCGAGATGCAGCAATTCGAGCACCTCGTCGAAGCGCGCGGTGTCCGACGCGCCGGGCGTACAGACCGGAACGATCTTGTCGAGGTCTTGTTTACCGAACACGTCGGTCTTGATCAGCGCCTCACGCGCCCGCATCCAGTTCTCGTTACCGGTGACGGTGTTGATCTCACCGTTGTGGGCGATCCGCCGGAACGGATGGGCGAGCGGCCACGACGGGAAGGTGTTGGTCGAGAACCGCGAGTGCACGATGCCCAGTGCGCTGGTGAGGCGTTCGTCCTGCAGATCCAGGTAGAAGGCCTTGAGCTGCGGAGTGGTCAGCATGCCCTTGTAGACGAATGTCTGCCCGGAAAGGCTTGGGAAATATACGGTTTCGCGACCCGGTCCGTCCTGTCCCGGACCCTTCGTGCCGAGCTCGTGTTCCGCGCGCTTGCGTACGACATAGGCGCGGCGCTCCAGGTCCATCCCGGATGCACCGGCGAGGAACAGCTGACGGAAGGTCGGCATCGCGTCGCGGGCCAGGGCACCCAGTGACGAGTCGTCGGTCGGCACGTCGCGCCAGCCGAGCACCTCGAGGCCCTCGGCCTCGGCGATCTTCTCGACGGATTCACAGGCCGCGGCCGCATCCTTGGACGACTGCGGCAGGAATGCCATGCCCGTGGCATAGCTGCCGTACTCCGGTAGATCGAATTCGACGACCGACCGCAGGAACTCGTCGGGAACCTGGAGCAGGATCCCGGCACCGTCACCGGTGTTGGGTTCGGCGCCCTGCGCGCCGCGGTGTTCCAGGTTCACCAGGGCGGTGATCGCCGCATCGACGATGTCGCGGCTGCGGCGGCCGTGCATGTCCGCGACCATGGCCACGCCACACGCGTCATGCTCGAACGCGGGGTTGTACAGCCCTTGACTGCTGGGCGCCATTCCCACCTACCCTTTTCTGGACGCCTGACGAAGATTCCGCTGGCCACCATCGACGACTGTTCTGGCCGGTTCGGCGAGGGGGGTCCTTCGTGCAGCACTGAACGTTGGCCCAAGTCCCACTCGCCACAAGTGGAGAAAACGATATGCCAAACGGGGCGTGACACGCCAACTTAGGACGGCCTAACTACGCCGTCGGGAGCGCTCCGCCGAGCGGGCGATCCCGGTGTCGTAGAAGCGCCCAAATGCGCTGTTTCCGTTACCCTTTCGGCGGCCCTGCGCAGCGACAGTCGCGATGTGCTGGGCGCCGCGGCCGGAGACTGCCGCTCTTCGATATTTGCTGGCTGCCACGTTTCAGAACTCCAAGCTGGTTTTAATCAATCTGAAGAGTTTGCGCAAAGCCTAGTCAGATTCTTAGAGAACGGCCCGCACGCTCGCCTCGGGCCGCAGGTCCAGCCTGCGCAGCAGTTGGGCGTTGGCTGCCACCACCACGGTCGAGGCCGACATCAAGATCGCACCCACCGACATCGGCAGCACGAACCCGATGGGGGCCAGCACACCTGCAGCGAGGGGCACCGAAATGAGGTTGTATCCCGCTGCCCACCAAAGGTTCTGCTTCATCTTGCGATAGGTCGCCTTCGACAACAGGATCACCGAGAGCACCGATCGTGGGTCAGAACTTGCGAGGATCACACCGGCCGACGCGATCGCCACATCGGTGCCCGCGCCGATTGCGATGCCCACGTCTGCCTGTGCGAGAGCCGGCGCATCGTTGACCCCGTCCCCGACGAAGGCCACCTTGCGACCCTCGTGTTGGAGCTCGGCCACCTTGGCGGCCTTGTCGCCAGGGCGAACGCCGGCATAGACCCTGTCGATGCCCAGGTCGTCGGCCACCGACCGGGCCACCGATTCGGCATCGCCTGTGATCATCACCACTTCGATGCCCAGCCGGTGCAGCGCGTCGACGGCCTGGCGGGACTCCGGACGCACCTCGTCTGCCAGTTTGAGCGCGCCCGCCACCACACCGTCGACCAGCACATGCAGCACGATCGCGCCCTCGGTGCGCCACGGCTGCGCGTCGCGCATCTCGTCTTGTCCAGCCTCGTCGAGCAGGCGGGGGCCGCCGACCCGCACCCGATGCCCGTCCACCAACGCCTCGACCCCGACGGCGGGCGACGAGCTGAAGTCCGATGCGCGCGGCACCGCCAGCCCGCGCCGGGCGGCCGCCGCCACGATCGCGCGGGCCAGCGGATGCTCGGAGTCGGTTTCCGCGGCAGCTGCCAGCGCCAGCACCTCGTCGTCCGCGCCGCCCGTCGTGGCGATCGCGGTGACCGTGGGGTCGCCCTTGGTCAGCGTGCCGGTCTTGTCGAACAGCACCGCGT
>CAZOIX010000451.1:0-4309 GCA_964579685.1 uncultured Mycobacterium sp. | reverse complement strand
CATCGACAACTGGTCGAGCTGCAAGCCGAAGTAGACCTGCAGGCCTGCCACCGGCACCCCGCGGAACAAAGATTCGGCAACGGTGCGGTGTTCGGCTTCGCGGCCGAGCATGTCGGTGAACAGCACCGCGCCGACAACGAAAGACCCGAGCGAGGCCGCACACCCCAGCAGATGGCCCCAGCCGTCCGTGCGCCGACCGCCCAACAACAGAATCGTCGCGCCTGCCAGCGGCAGGGCGATAGTGAGCCACACTGGAATGGTCATCGGGCCTTAGTGTTTCAGCAGACTGGCGTCGTCGACCGAAGCCGAGCGGCGGGTACGGAAGATCGTCATGATGATCGCCAGGCCAACCACGACCTCGCACGCGGCGACCACCATGGTGAAGAAGGCCACCATCTGGCCGTCGAGGTGACCGTGCATTCGTGAGAACGTCACGAACGCGAGATTGCACGCGTTGAGCATCAGCTCGACACACATGAACATGACGATGGCATTGCGGCGCAACAACACTCCGGCGGCGCCGATCGTGAACAACAGCGCGGACAGGTACAGGTAGTTGTCGGGATTCATTCTTCTTCGATTTCGGTCTTGGTCTGACTGACGGTTCGCCGTTGGAGGAGCGCGCTGACCGACAGCTCCGATGCCGATCCGTCGGGCAGGCGGGCAGCCATGTCGACGGCGTTGTTGCGTGCATAGACACCGGGATTGGGCAGCGTCGTCGGGTGTCCGCCGGGTTGGAAACGCTCCTGGGCCAGTTCGCGCTGCGTCTTGCGACGGTCGAAACGTTCCCGGTGAGCCAACACCATCGCGCCGAGTGCGGCGGTGATCAACAACGCGCCGGTCAACTCGAACGCCCACAGGTACTCGGTGAAGATCAGGACGGCCAGGCCCTGGACGTTGCCGTTGGCGTTGGCCTGAGCGAGGCCGGCGAAGCCGCCTACCGCGACGCTTCCGATACCGGCGATGAGCAGGACACCGAAGCCGACGCCGACAACGATCGCCGCAACACGCTGTCCCCGAATCGTTTCGACCAGTGACTCCGAGGTATCGACGCCGATGAGCATGAGCACGAATAGGAACAGCATCATCACCGCGCCGGTGTAGACCACGATCTGCACGACGCCGAGGAACAGTGCATCCTGCGTGATGTAGAAGACCGCGAGCACGATCATCGTGGTGGCCAGGAACATGGCCGAGTACACCGCTTTCGGGGCGGCGACCACACCGATCGCGCCTGCCAACGCGACGGCGCCCAGCACCCAGAACAACACCGCTTCCGTCGTGGAGGTGGGGACGGCCGCGTCGGCGGCCGCTGACGCGACGAACTGAAGCGTCACGTGGCGTCCTCGGTGACGGGTTTGATATTGCCGCGGTAATAGTCTTCGTCGGTGCTTCCCGGCGCCATCGCGTGCGGCGGGGGCAGCATGCCGGATTTCAGCGGGGCGAGAAGCTTGTCCTTGCCCCAGATCAAGTCGGCGCGGTTGTCATCGGCCATTTCGTATTCGTTGGTCATCGTCAGTGCACGGGTCGGGCAGGCCTCGATGCACAGCCCGCAACCGATGCACCGCAGATAGTTGATCTGGTAGACGCGGCCGTAGCGCTCACCGGGGGAGAACCGTTCGTCCTCCGTGTTGTCGGCGCCCTCGACGAAGATGGCGTCGGCCGGGCACGCCCACGCGCACAGTTCGCAGCCGATGCACTTCTCCAGCCCGTCCGCGTAACGATTCAGTTGGTGCCGACCGTGATAGCGCTTGGCCACCGGGCCCGGCTTCTCCGGGTACTCCTCGGTGATCCGCTTCTTGAACATGGTGCTGAACGTGACCCCGAAACCCGCGATCGCGTCGAGGAACTTAGGCATTGGACTTCTCCTTTGAAGTCGTCTCCTTCTGGGGCAGAGGTGGCACCGGGAACCACCCGGGGTCCGGCGCCGGCTCGGGAATCTTGCGAATGTTTCTGGCGCGCACCGTTCTCCACATCGCGAACAACAGGATCAGTGCGACCACGACGGCTACCGTGATCAGCGACGTGGTCAGCTGGTCGTAGCCGTGATTGCGCAGGCTACGGGCGCTGGACACGATGACGATCCACGCCAGCGAGATGGGGATCAGGATTTTCCAGCCCAGCCCCATGAACTGGTCATAGCGCATCCGCGGCAGCGTGCCGCGCAGCCAGAAGAAGATGAACATGAAGGTCCATACCTTGGCGATGAACCAAAGTAACGGCCACCACCCGTGATTCGCCCCATCCCACATGTCGATCGGCCATGGGGCGTGCCATCCGCCGAAGAACAGCGTCGTCGCCAACGCCGACACCGTGAACATGTTGACGTATTCGGCGAGCATGAACATTGCGAACTTGATCGACGAATACTCCGTGTGAAACCCGCCGACGAGCTCGCCCTCGGCCTCGGGCAGATCGAAAGGGGCGCGGTTGGTTTCGCCGACCATCGACGTCAGATAGATGATGAACGAAGGCAGCAGCGGGAAGATGTACCAGAGACCCTGCTGTGAGGCGACGATGCCCGAGGTCGACATGGTGCCGGCGTAGATGAACACCGCGGCGAACGACAAGGCCATCGCGATCTCGTAGGAGATGACCTGGGCGCTTGACCGCAGGCCGCCGAGTAGCGGATAGGTCGAACCGGAGGCCCAGCCCGCCAAGACGATTCCGTACACCCCGATCGACGTCGCCGCGAGCACGAACAGCACCGCGACGGGCATGTCCGTCAGCTGCAGTGCGGTGCGGTGTCCGAAGATCGACACCTCACCGCCCATGGGGATCACAGAGAACGCGATGAACGCGGGAACCACGGAGATGACCGGCGCCGCAAGGTAGATGAATTTGTCCACACCGGCGGGGATGAGACCCTCTTTGAGAGCCAGCTTGACGCCGTCGACCAGCGACTGCAGCAGCCCCCACGGCCCGACACGGTTAGGGCCGGGGCGCATCTGCATGTAGCCGAGGATCTTGCGCTCCATCAGGATCGCCACCAACAGCGACAGCATCAAGAAGGCGAAGATTCCTACCGCCTTGAGCGCGATGAGCCACAGCGGGTCATGGCCGAAGAGTGTCGGATCCGGGTACGTCATGACTGCGTCCGCTCGATCGAGACGACGGCCCCAGGCGTCACGCCGAGCTGGGAGTAGACAGCCGACCCGGGCGAGTTCAGCGGCAACCACACGGTGCCGTCGGGCATGTCGGTGATGACCAGCGGCAGCGTGACCTCGCCGCGCTCCGTGCGCACCGTGACCAGATCGTCGTCGACAACGCCGATTTCTTTGGCGGTGGCCGCCGACAGCCGGGTGACCGGCTCGCGGGCGGTCCCCGCGAGATACGGTTCGCCGTCCTGCAGGCGTCCGTCGTCGAGCAGCATGCGCCAGCCGGCCAGCACCGCCTGGCCCGTACCGAGGGTGACGGGCGGCGATGGCGACACCGACGGCGCGCTCGGTCGCTGACCTGCCCACAGACCCAGCTGCGCCATCTCCTCACCGGCGGCCAGGGCCGTCGGCAGGTTGAGGTCGACGCCGAGCTCGTCGGCGAGGAACTGCAGGACCCGCCGATCGGGTGTGGCGTTGGTCTGCAGCGCCGCCTCGAACGGCCGAATCCGTCCCTCCCAGTTGATGAACGCCCCATCCTTCTCGACGACGGGCGCGACGGGGAACACCACATCGGCGCGTTCGGTGACCGCACTCTCCCGCAGCTCGAGGCTGAGCACGAACGGTGCAGCGTCTATCGCGGCCAAGGCCGCGTCAGGGTCGGGGAGGTCAGCAAGCTCCACGCCGCCCACCAGCAGGGCCCCCAGCTCACCGTCGCGGGCTGCATCGAGGATGCCCGCGGTATCGCGGCCCGGCGTGCTCGGCAGCTCACCGACGTGCCATCCCGCGGCAGTCTGTTCGCGGGCAGCGGCATCGCTGACCGGCCTACCGCCGGGCAACAGACCGGGCAGCGCCCCTGCCTCCAGGGCGCCGCGCTCACCGGCCCGTCGCGGTACCCACGCCAGTCGGGCGCCGGTCGCCGCGGCCAATCTGCTTGCGGCGGAGAGCGCCCCGGGTGAGGTGGCCAGTCGTTCACCGACCAGGATGATGGCGCCCGGCAGTTTCAGCTGCGTGTCGTCAGCCAGCGCGTCGAGCGCGCCGGCCTCATCACCCGGCGCCGTCGCGATCAGCTCACCGCGCAGCTTGCCCAGCGACCGGGTGGCGAACGCCGCGACCGCTTTCACCTGCAGTCCCTGCTTGCGGACGGCCTTGCGCAGCCGCAGGAACACGATCGGGGATTCCTCTTCGGGTTCCAGCCCCGCCAGCAGCACCGC
>CAZOIX010000450.1:0-4310 GCA_964579685.1 uncultured Mycobacterium sp. | reverse complement strand
AGAACATGACGTCGGCGACCGCATCGTCGAACCGGTCGCGCATCGGATCCGTCGCCCTGGCCCGGCTGAGCCACTTCTCGGCGACGCTGCGGTACGCAGCTTTGACGGTCGGGTGTTCGGTGAGGTCGAGCGCGGCCACCTCCTGTTCATGTTGCGACGCCGTCGCTACCGGGTGGTCTGTAAAACCGGGCATCACATCCTCCTGGAGGGGTTCGCTTCTGCACGGAAACGAGAGTTGTAGTCGGCAAACCGTTCGTCGATCTGGGCGACACTCAGCCCGAAATCTTGTGCGCTGTATGGCGGACGCGCGGGTTCACGCGGACGCTCTGCCAGCCACCGGCGCATGGCAGATTCGGCCTCGGAGGTCAACGTCACGCCGATCGCGTCGTACACGCGGGCCACCTGACCGATCGGATCACCCACCGCGTCGGTGAATTCGATATCGGTGCAACGCTCTGCCTCGTCGCGCCAAGTCGAGCGGGACGCCATGGCACGATCGTTGGTCCAGCCCATCCGTTGCAGCCACTCAGCGCCGATGCGGCCGGCGTCAACCTCGTCGGCATGCATCGCGTGCAGAGTCGCGTTCAGGCCGGCGCCCGAAGGGATGGTCTCCCTGGGATCACGGTGCATGTGCACCACGTGCAGGTCGGGGAAGTGATTCCGCAGCGTGTCCAGATAGCCAAGGTGGGCAGGGGATTTGAGCACCCATCGTGTTGCGGTCAGTCCCCGTTGTCGCTTCTGCCACTGGAGGAACTGCAGCATTCTGTGCAGGTACGCATATGCCGGCGTGAAGTCCTGCTCGTCGATCCACGTGCGGTATCGCGGGACGTGCGCGCCCGACTCCGGAACGTGGGACAGGAAGGCATCGGAGAGGAAGACGATCTCCTCTTCGGGCTCGCGGGCATACATCGGATGGATGGAGAACAGCTTCGGAGCGAGTTGGCGCGACGTCGCTTCGCGCTTCTCGCTGACCTCGATCCGCGGGTCCGCAGCCGGGGACGACCAGTCATGGCCGAGTCTGGGAGCAACCTCGACGACCTCCCAGCCGTAGGCACAGTGAAACCGGTTGTCGGAAGCGAGAAGTCGTTGCAGCAGGGTGGTCCCGCTACGCATCATGCCGACGACGACGATCGGCGCGACGATCACCTCGTCGGCGATCTCCGGATGTTGCCGGATCCACGCCTGAGCACGCAATCTCATGCGCAGGCTATGCAGCAGACCCGAGCGCAGAATGTGCACGCCGATGTCGTTCAGGTTGGCCGACGAGTAGCTGTCGGTCAGCACTCCCAGCGGTTCTTCGAACGGCAGCGGCCCCCAGTCGTCGAGGCCTTCTTTTCGCTGCGCGGCCGTCGCGAGCCCAGCCGCATCGAAAGGATCGTCCACCGGTCAGAACTTCAGGTGGTGGCTCGTGTCGCCGACCTGGTCGACGAACATGATGCGGGTATCGAACCACCAGGTGCCGTCGATGCGGTGAAAGGTGTCGCGATAATGGCCGGTCACGATGATCTGAAGCGGCAGATCCGGTGTCGCCTGGGTGACGCAGTAGTACGCGCTGCCGGTCGCGGTGCCGGCGGCCTCGTCAACGTGCAACCGCACATTGGTCGTGAAGTGCTTGGTCCTGGGTGCGCCGTCCTCGTAAAGGCGCGTCGCCATCTCGTACATCTGACGCACGCCCGACGATCCGGTGAAGATGGTCTCGGGCGGCCCGTTTTCCATCCCGCAGATCCGGCCGTGGGCGAACAGTGCGGCGACGCCGTCGAGGTCACCGGCGTCGAGGCGGTCGGCATAGGTGTAGACGAGGTTCTCGATCTCGCGGGCGCCGTCGCTCATCGGCGGTAGACAACCAGGCGAAATCTGTCATGTCAACGATTCCGCTCCGCACCACCACCCGCGACAGCGTGCTATGGCCCGATCGCACCTGGCTAGTCTCAGTCTGTGACGACACAGTGGACACCGAGCCGGCTCGGCGATTTGAGCGGCAAGCGCATCATCGTGACCGGCGCGACCAATGGAGTGGGCCTCGGGACGGCGCGGGCGTTGACCCGCGCGGGTGCGCACGTGATTCTGGCCGTCCGCAACGTGGAGCTCGGCGCGCAACGCGCAGCGGAGATGGGCGGCGACACCACCGTCGTCAAACTCGACCTTGCCGATCAGTCGTCGGTGCGGGCGTTTCCCGATCTGCTGGAGGGCGACGTGGACGTGCTCGTCAACAACGCCGGCCTGGTTGCGCAGACGCGCAGCGAGACCGTCGACGGTTTCGAGACGACGATGGGCACGAACTTTCTCGGCCCGTTCGCATTGACCAACCTGCTGTTCGAGCGGGTGCGCTCGAAGATCGTCAATGTCGGTTCCAATGCCCACAAGACGTCGTCGATCGCGTTCGACGACCCGCATCTGCGGTCGCGTAAGTGGTCTTCGTTTCCGGCTTACGGCCGTTCGAAGCTGGCCGTGATGTTGTGGGGGTTGGAGTTGGACCGTCGGCTGCGCGACGCGGGCTCACCAGTCACCTCATTTCTGACGGATCCGGGCTGGGTGGCGTCGAACCTGTCCAATGTGTCCGATACGCGGGTCATGTCCGCATTTCATTCTGCGGTCACCTCGGTGGCGAAGGTGGTCGGCAATGACATCGACGCCGGAGCCGCGCCGACGCTGTACTGCATCAGTGAGCCCATTCCGCCGGGCAGCTACGTCGGCTGCGAAGGACGGTTGGGGCTCAAAGGCGGGCCGACGTTGAGTGGGCGGGCGTCCAACGCCTGCGACTACGAGGACGCCCGAAAACTGTGGGAATTCGCCGAGAGCGAGACGGGCACGACACTGCCCGTCTAGCGTCATGCGCCGAGGGAGGCGGTCTTTCTCGACCCGAAGTTCTCCTCGACGCCCCTCCGCATCAGCGATCCCATGCGTTCCTGGTCATGGTCGGCCGGAGTCGTCGAATCGACGAACCGCTGCACGATGTCGACGAAGCGGTCTGGATGATCGCGAAACGGCATGTGTCCGGAGCCGTCGAATATCTCCAGACGCGAATCGGGCATGGCTGCGTGAGCTATCCGGGCGTGACTCACGGGAATCACCATGTCGTCTTCGCCCCAGATGATCTGTTTCGGCACGGAGGGCATCAGGTAGCTGCGGTCGAGCATGGTGACGAGTTGTCCTCTGCCGTCCACCACTGCCCGCAGTGTGCGCGAGAACGCCGCCAACGATGCCGGGTCCCCCAACTTGGCGAGCAGGCGTAATCCGTCAGGCAGATCACGTCCGTATCTGGTCGAGCCGAACAGTGTCTTGGCGGCGCGGCCGGCGAACGCCAAGGCGGTCATGGCGCCGGGAAGTCGTAGGGCGGTCAGCGACTCGGCACCCATCGGCATGGCTGCCAGCCGCAGCGCCACGCTCACATCGTGTGTCACACCTCCACTGCTCACCAACACGAGGCGGTCGACCATGTGCGGGTACTGGTAGGCGAATTGCGCGGCGATACCCCCACCAAGGGAGTGGCCGACGAGGGTGACGCGGTCGATGCCGAGAGTGGCCAGCAGGTCGCGCATACCGTTCGCGAACGCCGCCAACGAGTAGTCAGCCCGCGGTTTGTCGGACTTGCCGTGCCCCAGGAGGTCAGGTGCGATGACCGTAAACCGTTGCGCAAGTTTTGCGTGTACCGAGGTCCACGTCGTGTGGAGTCGTCACCGACGCCGTGGATCAACAGCAGCGCGGGTCCCGACCCGGCGATACGGTAGGCCCGCCGATGGCCGTGAATGGTGCAGAACTGCAGCGACGGAAGCGCAACGTCACGCACCGGCCGCAACATGGGTCGTGAAGCAGGCATAGCGTTCTCCGTTCCGTTGGGCGTTGTGTGCGTCGGAGCCTGGAAGGGAGCACTTGGTGATTCCTTGGAGCGTCACGAGATGGTGGCCCGACAGATCGGCGTGATCCGCGAACGGGTCCGTGCGGCCGGGGGTCCATCGACTACGCCGAGCGGCGCCCCGGTATGCATTTCCCAATGGGATGGCGCAAATTAAATGCCATTGCGCAACAAATCCCGGTGACGACGGCCGAACAAAACCGGTAATCGAAACGAACATCGGGGAAACGGTCACACCCCACAGAAAAACGCCCCGGCGAATTTCGCCGGGGCGTTTATCGTGGAGCTTGGAATGTGAGTCAGCTCACCTTCGACTCGTAGTCCGGGCAATACGCCGCGGTCGCCGCGCCGATAAGGAACGCGGCGTTTTCCGCGCTGAGATGGGGGGTGAGTGAGGTGACCTCCTGCTCGAAGGTGGCGCCGGCGTCCCAGTCCTGGCAGACGCCTTTACCCGCGG
>CAZOIX010000449.1:0-4316 GCA_964579685.1 uncultured Mycobacterium sp. | reverse complement strand
TGTCGAAGCCGCGCAGGTTGTGGCCGACAACAAGATCGATCGCGGCCAGTTCCTGATCGAGCTGACGAAGGGCTTCACCAAGGGGAACTCTGGGTTCGGTCGTGGCGGCGACGGGAAGTGCGACTCCCGCGGGCAGTTGCACAGATGTATGCATAAGGACGTGACCGTCAAAACGGACGAGAGCAATTTCCCACGTCGAATCCTTGTGGCGATCTAGTCCGGTGGTTTCGATATCGAGTACGGCGACGCGGTCGGTGGATGCCCGGGTGAGAGATGTGGGCCGGTACCAGTCGGGACGTTCATCGACTGGTTGCGGTTCGTCTGTCAGATCGGTGTCCCCATGCGCGGCGATAGTTAAGAGGCCGTCCTCGGTCAGTCGGAAGCGGCTGGGGAAGCGGTCAGGGAGTTGCGCGAGTCGCTCGATGGAGGGGCTGAAGCCTTCGGACCGAAGTCTGTCGCGCAGATCTGTGGCAGATAGCGGGCCGCGCTCGCCGAGCACGCGATGCGCCGCTTCCATAGCAGGAGGTAACGGGGTACCTGACTCCGTCAACTGCAACTCCCAAGAAAACCCAAAACGCGATCAAACAGGAAAAATACGGGGGAGTGCCATCGGGCCTGCGCTTTACCCCACCAACAGCGATACCGCATTGACGCCACCATACAAAGCAGCGACAGCCCTTGTGAGCGATTTGCTACGCCATGAGCTCCGATGGTCCGCGAATAGTAGGTGCAGAGATCGAACGTTACCTCGTCGAGCTCTGGGGAGACACCTCGGTCGATGATTGCAGAAAGTTCGCTCCTGACGTAATGGATACCAACGCGATCGAGGGCGCAAGACGATGCAATCTCTCTCAGCTCCGAACCGCAGATCGGGTCCGGGCGTCCTGTTAGACGCTGCACCCCATCGTGTCGATGAGTTGGCGGACCGTGCCGCGGCTTTGTCAGTGGCGCTGTATGCGTAGAAGGTTTCGACGCGCTGGGCGCAGCACTACTAAATGCGCTTGACCTGGTGGCCAGGGCCGCTAGAACGCGAGATCCGCGAGCCGTACGCCGAGCGCATTCGCGATAGATTTCAATACAGGTGGCGAGAGCGATTCACGGTTCGCGGGGATTGTAAGCGGTGGTTTACCAACAAGTTTGAGCCGCACGTGCGACCCCTTGCCGCGGCCCGGGTCGATTTTCCACCCGTGATCCTCCAGATGGCGGATGACCTTCTTACTACTAACGGAGGGAAGTGCCGGAGAGTGGCCGATCCAGGGCAGAATCGGCGTCTGGCCCTTCGGGACGAGGACATGGGTGATGGTCTGGCAGTTGAACAGGCCACGGTAGAGGTGCGGCGTTAAGGTCCACTCACTCGCCAGGCGCTTGGGGTCGGCGACAGCCTCGTGCACTTGACTCATCAGAATGCGTTGCGCGTGGTCGAACGGGCTGTCGCGGAAGTAGCGGCCGGCTTCGCGGTAGCTGGGAGGAAGGGTCCGAAACCATTCCGGGAGCATCGTCAGTGTCGCCTCACGGACCGGTTTGGGAACGCCTCGGCGGTAGGGACTCTCGGTCTTGAACCGGCGGTACATCTCTGCACACGCGAGCGCCTCTTCGTACACGTCGTCCGATCCCCGCTGGATGAGCGGCGTGTACACCCGTTTCGAGTAGGGGAGGTACCGCTGGACGCGCTCCACGATTTCGAACCGGATTGCCAGCGATTCGGTCTTGTGGTGATACGCCTCATGGAGGTACAGCACCGCCAGTGCTGCACGTGAGGCCCCGTCAACGTTTTCCGCAACCTCCCGTTCAGGCTCGGGTAACCGATTGATGATGACGGCAGCGACGTCAAAGACGGCTGATTCCCGAATGTAGATCGCGGAGCCAAGGCCGAAGTAGTGGATCGGCGTATACCAAGCAAGGGCGTCCAATACATCCGCGGGCGGGATCAGGAAGCCGCCACTTGCGCGCGTTCGGATCTCGTCATAGAGCGTCGATCGCCCCTGCCGCGAGGTGAGCGGCGACTCGGTGTCCGAGTCGGTTGGGTGAATCTGGGTCCAGTCCGGTTCGTAAACATCGGAGTCGTCAGGGCCGCCAGGCCACGGACCATCGTTGTCGAGATCGACGAGGTTCATCTCGACCAGAGTGTTAACAACTTCGGGGAGTGAGAGCGGGTCAGCCACGGACAGATATTGTCACACTCGTCAAAAATTGCTCAGGCGCGGAGACAGCCAGGAAAGCCGAACAAGGTCGTGCTTGCCCAACTACCGTGGTGATGTGTGGGGGACGCACCGCCGAGGGAAGAGGCTGACCACCTGTCGCCCGGTCAACGTTCAACAATCCGTCGCGCCGTGCAAGAAGCGATCGACGAGCACGGCATTGAATGGGCGATGCGCAACACGTGCGCCCAGCTCGAGGAGAAGTACGGTATTTCCTACGACACCATCGAGTACCTCCTCCACGACGAGTTGCCGGCCGCACTACCCGAGGAACTGCTGACCTCGGGCCAGCGCAACAAGATCCGCCGAGACTTCAGCGCCGCCACCTCCATCGCCGACCCCACCGGCAGACACAACGCCGCGGCCGAGGTGGTCAAGCGGTCCGCCGAGCACTTCGGCGTCTCCGAGGACACCATCAGGGCCGTTGTCGGCATCGACGGCGATACTGTTCGGCCAACGTCGCCAACCGGAGGATCACCAGTGCCCGTAGCTGCCCCGTCCCTGCCCGAGCCAGGGCAGGTCGTCGAGGTGCGCGGTTCGACGTGGGCGGTCGCCAACGTGCAGGCCCAGGGTCTACCGCTCAGCCCGGCTGACGACGCAGCCGCGAAGCTGAATCACGTCGTCGACCTGCAGTCGCTCGACGAGGATCGCCTCGGTGAACAGCTGTCGGTGATCTGGGAGCTAGAGGTCGGCAAGACCGTCACCCCACCGCAAGGATTGCCCGAGCACATCAACCCAGCGGGCTTTGATGATCCCGTTACCTTGGCCGGCTTCATCGACGCGATGCGCTGGGGCGCGGTCACCTCGGCAGATCCGAACCGCTACCAGGCGCCCTTTTGGTCGGGGGTCACCGTGGAGGCATACCAGCTCGAACCACTGCGTCGGGCGTTGACCAGCCCGCGGACCAACCTGCTGCTGGCCGATGACGTTGGATTGGGCAAGACCATCGAGGCCGGCCTGGTCGTGCAGGAACTGTTCCTGCGGCATCGTGCCCGCACCGCAGTGATCGTGTGCCCGCCAAGCTTGGCGTTGAAGTGGCAGGACGAGATGCGGGACAAGTTCGGCCTGCAGTTCGTCATCGTCAACAGTGAACTGATGGCCGAGGTGCGCCGTACCCACGGCCTGCACGCCAACCCCTTCCAGCTGTATCCACGGGTGATCGTGTCCATGGCATGGCTGCCGCAGGTGCGCTGCCAGCGCTTGCTTCGCGACGTCTACGCCCAGGCCAAGAACCCCAAGCTGGGCAAGCGGTTCGCCTTCGACATGCTCATCGTCGATGAAGCCCATCACGTCGCACCGTCGAGCCCCTCGGCCATCGCCGGCGGACGCGGCTACTCGGTGGACACTCAACGAACCATCGCGGTGCGCCAACTCGCCGACACGTGCGAGCACCGCCTGTTCTTGAGTGCCACGCCGCACAACGGTTACCCGGAGTCGTTCACTGCGCTCATGGAGATGATCGACCCCCGCCGGTTCTCCCGCGGCGCGCTCCTGGATTCCACCGCGCTCAAGGACGTGACGGTGCGCCGCCTCAAGCGTGACCTCACAGGGAAAGGGTTCAAAGACCGCGAGGTCAAAATCCTCGACTTCACGCCCGAAGACAGCGAACAGGAAATGTTCTCCCTTCTCGATGCCATCGTCACCCGCAGCGCCAAGCAGAACGGCACCAAACCTGGCGGCGACATCGTCACCATGCTGCTCAAGAAGCGGTTCCTGTCCAGCCCGTTCGCCTTCGGGATGACGATCAGCCACTACCGCGACGCCCGAGCCGGGCGCGGACTCCGCGACGACGAGTACGACGACATCTTCGGAGAAGGCCAGGCCGACGAGGAAGAAGGTCTCTGGGATCACGACGAGGCCGAGCGACTGCGTGAGTCCAAGGCCTCCGACCCACTCAGCGCCGCCGAACCCGGTCAGCTGGAGAAGCTCGCCGACTGGGGCTTGAGCTACGAAAGCCGTCCCGACTCACGGCTAGAGCGGTTACTCACCTTCCTCGACGCGGTCTGCCGGCCCGACGGCACCCACTGGTCCAATGAGCGGGTCGTGGTGTTCACCGAATACGCCCACACCCTCGGCTGGCTGCAACGAGTACTCACTCAACGCGGCTACGCCGACCGG
>CAZOIX010000448.1:0-4320 GCA_964579685.1 uncultured Mycobacterium sp. | reverse complement strand
GACCCGACCTACAACCCTCGCAGGAACCGCGATCGCAACGTCGTTCCTGCGAGTGCGAATACACGAACACAGAAGCTGCGACCGCGCTCAGTCAATCACGTTCTGGGCTGCGGCGACAGTGGAGAGGCAATCGATTGGGGAACAATTCACGTACGACGAGTCTCTGGAGGGCGCGCTATGGCAGATTTCGGCCGCGAGCTGCTCGCTTGCGCGGTCGACGGCGTCAGTTCCGACGGGCACGATCCGCTGCGTCATGTCGCCGATCTCCCACCGAGACAGGCACGCCAACTCGGGTGGCCCCAGTGGGCCGATCCAGAAGTGGTGCAGGCGTTCGTTGGTCGCGGCATCGAGGCGCTGTGGTCACATCAGCTCGCCGCGGCCGACCTTGCACATGCCGGCCGCCACGTCGTGCTCAGCACGGGAACGGCCTCGGGCAAGTCGGTGGCCTACCAGTTACCGATACTCACCGCGCTGAAAGCTGATTCGCGCTCCAGGGTTCTGTATCTGTCCCCCACCAAGGCGCTCGGCCATGACCAGTTGCGTGCCGCAGTGGCGCTCACCGAAGCGGTGCCCGCGCTGCGCGACGTCGCCCCGAGCGCGTATGACGGCGACAGCCCGGCCGAGGTGCGGCGGTTCGCCAGGGAACGGTCGCGGTGGATCTTCTCCAATCCCGACATGATTCATCTGTCGCTGCTGCGCAATCACGCCCGCTGGGCCGTCTTCCTGCGCAACCTGCGTTACCTCGTCATCGACGAATGCCATTACTACCGAGGTGTTTTCGGGTCCAACGTGGCCATGGTGCTCCGTCGCCTGCTGCGGCTGAGTACCCGCTACTCGGCCACTGGAGCTGGATCGCAGGGGCCCACGGTGATCTTCGCCAGTGCCACCACCGCGTCGCCCGCGATCACCGCCTCGGAACTGATCGGGCAGACCGTCGCCGAAGTCACCGAGGACGGATCGCCGCAGGGCGCGCGCACCGTCGCGTTGTGGGAGCCGGCGCTACTGGATGATCTCGTCGGTGAAAACGGCGCTCCGGTCCGGCGCTCCGCGGGCGCCGACGCGGCCCGGGTGATGGGCAACCTCATCGCCGAGGGCGCCCGGACGCTGACGTTCGTGCGTTCGCGCCGCGGTGCAGAACTCACCGCGCTGGGCGCACGCGCCAGGCTGGAGGAGCTCGCACCGGATCTCGCCGGCCGGGTGGCGTCCTACCGGGCGGGCTATCTGGCCGAGGACCGGCGCGCACTGGAACGCGCGCTGGCCGACGGCGAATTGCGTGGACTGGCGACGACCAACGCCCTGGAGCTCGGCGTCGACATCGCCGGGCTCGACGCCGTCGTACTGGCCGGGTTTCCCGGGACGGTGACGTCGTTCTGGCAGCAGGCCGGCCGGGCGGGCAGGCGGGGGCAGAGCGCGCTGATCGTCTTGATCGCCCGCGACGATCCCCTCGACACGTACCTCGTCCACCATCCGGCGGCTCTTCTGGACAAACCGATCGAGCGGGTCGTCATCGACCCGTCCAACCCCTATGTGCTTGGCCCGCAGCTTCTCTGCGCCGCGACGGAGCTTCCGCTCACCGACGCCGAGGTACGGGTCTGGAACGCCGAGGCGGTCGCGGAGTCGCTCGTCGACGACGGCCTGCTTCGCCGCCGACCCGCAGGCTACTTTGCGACTCCCGGGGTCGATCCCCATCCTGCCGTGGATATCCGCGGCTCCTCGGGTGGTCAGATCGCGATCCTGGAGGCGGGCACCGGCCGGCTGTTGGGCAGTACGGGCGCAGGCCAGGCACCGGCATCGGTGCATCCGGGCGCCGTATACCTGCATCAGGGTGAGAGCTTCGTCGTCGACTCACTCGATTTCGAGGACGGTGTCGCCTTCGTGCACGCCGAGGACCCTGGCTACACCACGTTCGCCCGTGAACTCACCGACATCGTCGTGACGGGCGAGGGGGAACGAAAGACCCACGGTCCGGTGACACTTGGGCTCGTGCCGGTCTCCGTGACGAACACGGTCATCGGTTACTTGCGCCGGGAGCTGACCGGCGAAGTGATCGACTTCGTGGAACTCGACATGCCGACGCGCACCCTGGAGACCGCAGCGGTGATGTGCACCATCACGCCCGAGGCGTTGCAGGACAACGGGATAGAGCCGCTGCGGGTGCCCGGCGCGCTGCACGCAGCCGAACACGCGGCGATCGGGTTGCTACCCCTGGTTGCCAGCTGCGACCGGGGCGACATCGGCGGGGTGTCGACGGCGATGGGCCCGGTGGGTGGCCTGCCGACGATTTTCGTCTACGACGGCTACCCCGGCGGCGCAGGCTTCGCCGATCGCGGCTTCCGGAAGATCGGCACGTGGTGGGCGGCGACGGCGGATGCGATCGAGGCGTGCGACTGCCCGATGGGCTGTCCCTCGTGCGTGCAATCACCCAAATGCGGCAACGCCAACGACCCGCTGGACAAGCAAGGGGCGATTAGGTTGCTGCGGCTGGTTCTCCAGCAGCTCGCCTTCACCGAATTCTGAACCCGCCGCAAGGGGCGACCGACCCCTCTGACGGTCGCCCCCGCGGTTCCGCGGATCATGCAATCAGCGATGGAAAGCCCTGGTACCGCGGTTGCGGGTAAACGGCCGGACAACGCGATCCGTTCCCTATCCCGAACTAGTCGGGCGCAGTCGAAAACTACCTTGTCGGGGCCAGTATCGCAACTCCATGGTTGTTAACTGACGCGCGCGAAAGTGATGGTGGGGGCCGCCTCCACAGTGTGCGACCACGGAATCCGTAGCGGGCTGCTGGCTGCCGAGGGGGCAAGGGTGCGCCCTAAAATGCCCTTCATGAACCACGACTGGCTGCTCGTGGAGACACTGGGCAGCGAGCCCGCCGTGGTCGCACAGGGTCGTCGAACCAAGAACATGGTCCCGATCAGTGCGTTTTTGAGGCGAAATCCGCATTTGATGGCGATTCAGACGGCGATCGGCGAGACCGTGCGCGCCGGCCAGGGGCTGAGCAGCATCACGCCGAAGAACGACCGCGTGATCCGCACGGAAGTCATCCAGATGTCCGATGGCCGCATCCACGGCGTGCATGTGTGGATCGGCCCGCCCGATATGGAGCCGCCGGACCGCGCGATTCCCGGACCACTGGTCTGGGACCTGTCCACCGGGACGGCCACCGACACGAAAGAGTCGCTGCTCAACAGTGGATGGGCACCCGACAGCCAGGTGACACACGGCAGGGCGTTCGCCGAGGATCTGCCCAAGCGCGATCTCAACCCGAGCGAGGCCAAGGTGTTGTCGATGACGATCACCCGCGAGCCCGGTCAGACGGTCTGCAATTCCTGGGACGTCACCGACCATCGTGGGGAACCGATCACCATCGGCTTCGTCGCGCGGGTGCTGGCCGAAGAGCAGGATGACGGGACGCCGCGACTGATCCTTCGGGCGATGAACTGGCGCGGCGAAAGCGAAAACCCATCGGATCGACACGACTACCTGGCCCAGCGCATCCTCAAGGGACTTGCACAGCCGGGTGCGTATCGCGCGCTTCTCGACCTGACGAACTGGACGTTGCTGAAATGGCTCGACGATCCCGTCCCGTTCTTCGACTGGCGGACGAGCCTGACCGGCGATCATGCGGTGCATCCGGAAGACCGCGCCGAGATGGCAAGGATGGCAGAGGAATTCGCCATCGGCAGCACGTCGGGTGTCCTTCGGTTGGCCGCCAATGACGGTGGATGGACGCCGGTGCACGTGACGGTCAATCGCGTCGAACTCGACGACGAGGTCTTCGCGGGGTTGGCGACGCTACGTCAACCCTGAGTCGGCCGGGCCCGCCCGGGCGACGGCGCGTGCTGTGCTGCCACCCAGCCGACCCAGCGCCACGGTGACATCAACGGCGACAACGACATCGAGGTCGGTCACCGAGCAATCCACCACCGTGGTGTGCATCGCCTCGGCCACCGCACCCGCAGTTGCACATGCCGCGCGCGCACCGGCGGTGAGACGTCCCGCCGCCGCCAATGCCGCCAGGTCGGCAGCGGCCTGGGCACGATGTCGCGCTATCACCGCCGCTCCGAGGTAGGCACACCCGACAGTGATCGCCAGCAGCACGGCGATCATCGCGACGGCGACCGGAGTGGTCGACCCCGTATCAGGGCTGACCGGGGTCCATCGCTGCGACCGCACGCCCGGTGACGGTGATCCCTGGCAACAGCACAGATCTCGCCGCGACGGTGACGACGACGTGTGCGCCGTCGCGACGAAGTTGTACCGCCGCGCCGTCGGGGGCGATGGCGCGGGCGGCGTCGACTCCGTCATCGCCGCGCGCTG
>CAZOIX010000447.1:0-4326 GCA_964579685.1 uncultured Mycobacterium sp. | reverse complement strand
TTCGTCGGCAGCGAAGCCGGCTGGACCCGGACGCCGGCAGAGCATCAAGACGACTCCCGCAAGGGTTTCTACAACCGGGGCATCGATGTCGTTGCGGGGGAGAAGGTCTCACCATTCGTACGGGCGGTGATGGTCGCCGAGGCGACCAGCCTGGTGACCAATCTCGGCACCGCAGGCATCGGCTACATCAATGGCGACCTCACGGTGGCGCTGTCCCGGCTGCCGGTCGACGAATGGATATGCATTCAGGGGGATTCGCATTGGGCGTCGGACGGTATCGCGGTCGGCACCGCAACTCTGTTCGACCACGAGGGGGCGTTCGGATCGGGTATGACGACCGCGGTCGCCAACCCCGCCGCTCAGATCGACTTCACGACTAGGTCTTTCGCGAGCCGGGGACTCAACTACGAGTAGAGCGTGCCCGGCTCAAAAGCCCCAGTGGCCCCGTCTGGGCGGCGTGCCGTTGTCGCCGACGGCCGCTGATGTGGGCGGCGTCACGGGCTTCGGCGACACGCTGATCGGTGCGCGGGTCACGCCGATCTCGGGTTTCGCCTGCTCCGACGACGATCCGCTGCGCGGCCCCGGATATTGGGGAACGTAGACGGGCGCCTCCTGCGTGGGCGGCGGTGGCGGCGGCTGAGGGGGAGAAGGGGGAGGTGGCGGCGCAGATCGGCTCGTCAGCGTGGGCGCATTGCTGTTGGACGTGGGTTGCGCGCTCGTCGGTGCGGGCCCGGCCGTCGTCGGAGGCGCGTTCGTCGGCTCCTCCGAGCCCGGACCGGAGCCTTTCAGCAGCATGGGCACGAGCGCCAGCACCACTGCGACGGCGATGACGGCGATCAGGACGACCAAACCGCGCCGATCGCGGTACCACGGCGCAGCGGCGGGCTTGAACGTCAGCGTGCGGCTCGCGGAGCCCACTGGGTGATCGCGGATATCCCGAGTGTCGTCGTCCTCGGCCAGCCCAATCGGCTCGGTGATCGGATCGGGTTGACCAGCGGCGACGTATCCGTCGTCGAGGTCGGCCGGCGACTCGTCGATGTCCCTGCCCCAGAGGGCGACGCGCTCGGCCATGCTGCGATTTTATCGGTCTCAGCAGCATGCACCGGTCACCGAAAGTGCGAGAAACGACCTGCTGGAATTCAGTTTCGCGGCAAGATGCCGGGCGTGGAATTCGACGTGGATGCGCTACGGCAGAAGTATGCGCTGGAGCGGCAGCGCCGGCTGCGTCCCGACGGCATAGCGCAGTACGTCGAGATCTCAGGTGCATTTGCCCGCTTCGCGGACGATCCCTGGAGCGATCCCGACTTCTCCCGCGAGCCGCTGTCCGATGACGTCGATGTCGCGATCATCGGCGCCGGGTTCGGAGGGCTTCTCACCGGCGCCAGGCTGCGTGAACTCGGTGTCGGAAGCATCCGGTTGATCGACAAGGCCGCTGACGTGGGAGGCACCTGGTACTGGAATCGGTATCCCGGTATCGCCTGCGACGTCGAGTCCTATGTGTACATGCCGCTGCTCGAGGAGTTGGGCTACATCCCGACCGAGAAGTACGCCAAGGGCCCTGAGATCTTCGCGCACTGCAAGAACATCGCCGCACACTACGACCTTTATCGCGACATCTGCCTGCAGACCGAGGTCCGCGAGATCCGCTGGCATCCCGAACACCGGCGATGGATCATCACCACCAACCACGGCGACGCCGTCCGCGCGCGCTTCGTCGCGATGGCCAACGGCTACCTGCAGAAGCCAAAACTTCCTGGCATCGAAGGAATCATGGCCTTCGCGGGGCACGCCTTTCACACCAGCCGGTGGGACTATGACTACACGGGGCCGGATCTGTCGAAGCTGGCCGACAAGCGGGTCGGGATCATCGGAACCGGCGCCACCGCCATCCAGTGCGTGCCGCACCTGGCCAAGGCGGTCGAGCACCTGCTCGTTTTTCAGCGCACGCCCTCGACCGTCGACGTCCGAGGGAACCGATCGACCGACCCGGCGTGGTCGGAGGCGTTGAAAGACGGCTGGCAGCGTCACCGCATCGAGAATTTCCAGCTGCTCACCGCGGGCGGTGAAGCCGATGAGGATCTTGTCGATGACGCCTGGACCAGCATCGTCAAGAAGCTGTTCGTGATGCGGCAGACCGCGGTCGCAGGGATGTCCGACGACGAACGGTTACGCGCAGTGGAAATGGCCGATTTCGCGAAGATGGAGGACATCAGGGCCCGCGTCGATTCGATCGTGACCGACCCCGCCACGGCCGAGGCGCTCAAACCCTGGTACGGCTACTTCTGCAAGCGACCCTGCTTTCACGACGACTACCTGCAGACGTTCAACCGCGACAACGTCACACTCGTCGACACCCAGGGCAAGGGCGTCGAGCGGATCACCGCCAACGGTGTCGTCGTCAACGGCGTCGAGCACGCCGTCGACTGCCTCATCTTCGCCACCGGTTTCGAGGTCGGCACCGACTACTCGCAACGGACCGGGTTCGACATCATCGGACGCGATGGGATCACGCTTTCCGACAAATGGCGAGACGGGGTACGCACCTACCACGGGCTGACGGCCAATGGCTTCCCGAACTGCTTCATCCTGTCGATCGCACAATCCGGATTCACCGTCAACTTTCCGTATCTGCTCGACGTGCAGGCGCGTCACACCGCTGAGGTGATCGCCTGGGGGCTGGCCCAGGGCGTCACGGAGATCGAGGCGTCCGCCGGCGCCGAGGCGGACTGGGTGGACACCGTGGTCGCCCGGTCCGCGGCGAGCGCGGATCGGGCCAAATCCTGCACACCGGGCTACTACAACCGCGAAGGCCAGGCGAACGCCCAGACGCGCCAAGGTAGCTTCTTCTACGGCACCCCGACCGAATACGCCGACATCCTGGAGGCGTCACGCGCGAACGGCACACCGGAAGGATTCGAGATCCGCACGGGTATCCATCGATGATGTGGCGCGGCCGATACCTGACCGGTCGTCTTCGGGCCCTGACACGACGCAGAAAGTCGCCACACGTGGTGATCATCGGCGCCGGCTTCGGCGGCCTGGCCGCCGCGGTCGCGTTGCGCCGCAAAGGTATCGACAATCTGACGATCATCGAACGTTCTGACGGTGTCGGCGGTACCTGGCGGCAGAACACCTACCCGGGCGCGGCATGCGATATCCAGAGTCACCTGTACTCCTTTTCGTTCGCACCCAACCGCGGCTGGAGCCGTACCTACGCCTATCAACCGGAGATCCTGTCGTACCTCGAGTCGGTGACCGACCGCTTCGACCTGCGCCGCCACCTGCTGCTCGGCACCGGGGTGCGGAGGCTGGTGTGGAACGAAGAACCGGCGCACTGGATGGTCGAACTCACCGACGGCCGGACCCTTGTCGCCGACGTGGTCGTCAGCGCGGTGGGCTTGTTCGGTGCCGCAAGGTATCCCGATATCGCGGGCATCACCGAGTTCACCGGCGATCTGATGCACACCTCGCAGTGGGACGCCGGCATCGACCTGACGAACAAGCGGGTCGCGGTCATCGGCACCGGGGCCAGCGGCGTCCAGGTCATCCCCGAACTCGCCACCACCGCAGCACAACTGACGGTCTTCCAGCGCACTCCGCCGTGGATGGTGCCCAAGGAGGATCGGCCCTACAACCACGACGAGCTCACACGATTCCGCCGGGTCCCTTGGGCGGCCCTGCGTGAACGATGGCGGCTGTGGAAGATGCAGCACGACAACACCGCACTGACTCCCGACCATCCGAAAATGGCGGTGGTTCAGGAATTGTCGGAGAACTTTCTGCGACGCCACGTCACAGACGAGGCGATGCGCGATGCGCTGACCCCCCGGTATCCGTTTCGCTGCAAGCGCGTCCTGCTCGGCGAGAAATACTATGTGGCACTGCAGTGTCCGCATGTCGAACTCGTGACGGACCCGATCGAGCGGATCACGCAGACGGCCGTCGTCACCTCTGGCGGCCGTATCGTCGACGTCGACGCGGTAGTGCTGGCGACGGGCTTCGAGACCAGCAGCTACCTCTCGGACCTCGAGGTCGTCGGGATCGGCGGCGAAAGCCTGCACGATCGTTGGGGTCCGGATCCGCGGGCCTATCTCGGCGTCGCCGTGAGCGGATTTCCCAACTTCTTCATGCTGTACGGACCCAACACCAATCAGGGCGCCAACTCGATCATCTACATCCTGGAGGCCGGTGCGCGAATGGTGGCCAGCGCGGTGAGCCGGTTGGCCCGGCACGGCGGCCACCTGGACGTGCGACCGGAGGTTGAGTCGCGCTTCAACGAGCAGGTCTCCGCCGACCTGGAGCAGACGATCTGGACACAGTGCGACA
>CAZOIX010000446.1:0-4336 GCA_964579685.1 uncultured Mycobacterium sp. | reverse complement strand
GACATCGGTGGGGATACCGTGCGGCCGCAGGTCCGGTACGGGCGTCGACGTGATCCGCAGATAATGCGCGATCAGATCCTCGTCGGACTTGCGCTCATGCGGGGGCCCGCCCGCGATCAGCGCGTAGATCGACGCGCCGAGTGAGTACACGTCGGCCACCACGGTCGGCGGATTGCCGGCGAGCACTTCCGGTGCGGTGTAGGACAGTGTGCCCGTGAAGAATCCGGTCACCGTCTTGTATCCGCCGGCGATCCGCGCGGTTCCGAAGTCGCTCAATTGAGGTTCGCGGTACTCGTTGAAGAGCACGTTCGCGGGCTTGATATCGCGGTGCAGAGTTCCCGACCGGTGTGCGGTCTCAAGCGCCCCACACAATTTCACGCCGATGCGCAATGCCTCAGGCCATGGGATACGACCCTCCCGGCGCAGCCGCTCCGCGAGCGAACCCACTGAGTGGTACGGCATCACGATGAACGGCCGACCACTTTCTGTGACACCGACCTGAAGGATGTTCACGATGTTCGGATGACCCGAGAGCGCTCCCATCGCGTAGCCCTCGCGCAGGAAACGTTCCCGGTCGGCGTCGTCAAGGCCCGATGCAAGGACCTTGATGGCGACGGTTCGCCCGAGCGACTTCTGGAAGCAGCGATAGACGACACCGCTGCCGCCCCGGCCAACTTCGACGGCGCCGTCGAACCCGGCGGCTGCCAGTTCGGCCGCTATCTCGCCCGCCATCTGCCCATCGTCCTCCGTGCCATGCGGATAGTCCTGAAATGCGGATATTCCGTCCATAAGGTACCCAGCAATGCGATCGCAGGCAGGGCGTCCGTTGTTTCAGAGAGGACACGTAGCGGAGGGCGATCCGGTTCAACGGCCGTCAATGGTCGCGGCTACTCCCACCCCACCTCGGACGGCTCCTTGTCGGTGCGCAGTCCCCGCCAACTCGGCTGACGCAGCCGGTCGTCGGATGTCCGTTCGCTGTATCGGACTTCGCCGACCAACTCGGGCCGGACGAAGGTGACACCCTTGCCGTCGAGGCTGGAAAGACGTGCATTGAAGGGTGATTCGTCGGTCTCCAGCGGCGCGAGGAGGCCCTTGAGCTTCGTCAGCTCCTTCTCCGTGAACCCGGTGCCGACGCGACCCGCGAACTGCAGGCGGCCAGCCGGATCTTCCGGGTCGGGCACGCCGAGCATCAACGCGCCGATACCGCTGGAGCGGCCGCCCTCGCCTCGGCGCCAGCCGCCGATCACCACCTCCTGGGTGTTCCAGATCTTGTCCTTGATCCAGGACTTCGACCGCCGACCCGGCTGGTAGGTGGCATCCAGTTTCTTGGCGACCACTCCCTCCCAGCGCTGCTGACGGGCGTACGCGAGCGCCTCCGGGCCGTCACCGGGCAGCAGATCCGGCACGATCAAGCCGCCGCCTTCGGCGAGCGCCTCCAGCACGCGGCGCCGATCGGAGTACTTGGCGCGCAACAGCGATCGGCCGTCGAGGTAGAGGATGTCGAACGCCCAGTACTCCAGCCGGGTCGACCGTGCGCGGTTCTGCATCTCACCGAAACTGGGAACGCCCGACTCGTCGAGCGCGACCGCCTCGCCGTCGAGAATGACGTGGTGGTCAGCGAGGTCGGCGGCCAACGCCTGCAGTTGCGGGTACTCGTCGGTGACGTCGCGGCCCCGCCTCGAGCGAAGATTCAATCTGCCGTGGTCGGCGTCGGCCAGCACCCGGTAGCCGTCCCATTTGCCCTCGAACGCCCACTGCGCTGCCTTCAGCCGGTCGATCGACCCCTCGGTGGCCAACATCGGCGCAAGATCTGCCGCGTGCGGATTGTTCTGCTCCTTCATCCGATGCGCCAGCCAGTTCTTGCCGTCGGTCTGGATCAGGGCATACCGACCGTCGATCTTCTTGCCGTGCAGGGTGACGATCACCTCACCACCCTTCTGCGGGCCGTCCGGCGGGTTGTCGTGGAACTTCTCCGTCTCATACGTTCCGGTGTCCCAGACGATGACCTTTCCTCCGCCGTACTCGCCCTTGGGAATATCACCCGCGAAGGTCAGGTACTCCATCGGATGGTCCTCGGTATGCACCGCAAGGTGATTGACCGAGGGTGTGTCCGGCAGGTTTTTCGGGACTGCCCATGACACGAGGACCCCGTTGCGTTCCAGCCGGAAGTCGTAGTGCAGCCGACGAGCGTGGTGCTCCTGGATGACGAACGCGTCGTCGTTACCCGTGCTCGGTGCCTTATCCGGAACTGGCTCAGGTGTTTTCGACGAGTCGCGCATACTGCGGTACGTCGTCAATCGATCGGGAACCGGAGCGGCCTCGTCCAGGTCGGCGAGCAGGTCTCCGTTCTCGGCGACGCGTTCGAGCACCTCGTCGAACCGCAGGTGCCGCAGCTTCGGATCGTCGATCTCGTCCCAGGTGCGCGGTGCGGCGACCGTCGGATATTCGCGTCCGCGAAGCGAATACGGTGCGATCGTCGTCTTGGCCGCGCTGTTCTGACTCCAGTCCAGAAACACCTTGCCGGTGCGCAGGCTCCTCGTCATGGTCGCCGTGACCTGTTTGGGCATCGCGTGTTCCAGCTGCTGCGCCACCCGCTTCGCCAGCACCGATGCGCCCCGCGAACTGATCGGATCTTGCAGTGGCACATAGAGATGCAGTCCCTTGCTGCCGCTGGTGAGCGGAAAGGTCATCAGACCGATATCGGCGATGAGATCGCGAACCTCGTGGGCCACCGTGCACAACTGCCGGAACGTGACACCCTCACCGGGATCGAGATCGAAGACGATGCGAGTCGCCGGACCCTGATCGCCGTCTATGAATCGCCATTGCGGCACGTGGACCTCTAGCGCGGCCTGTTGGGCGATCCACGCCAGTCCTTCGGCCGTGTCGATCAGCGGGTAGGTCGTCGTCCCGGATTTGTGGGTGATCGACGCCCGGTCGAGCCAGTCGGGCGCCGAAGAGGCCAGCTGCTTCTCGAAGAATGCGGGCTCGTTCACGCCGTTGGGCCATCGCTTACGTGTGACCGCCCGGCCGGCGATGTGCGGCACCATCGCCTCGGCGATGCCGATGTAATAGTCGAAGACCTCGGCCTTCGTGGTACCCGTCGCCGGGTAGAGCACTTTGTCCGGGTTGGTCAGTTTCACCCGACCGAACTGATCCACCACCACACGGTATTACCCCGGGTAGCCTGGCTCTATGACGAGAATCTTCACGGCGTGCCTGCTCGCGGGCGTGACCATCGGCTTCTCGGCGGCGCAGGCGAGCGCCGACCCCGAAGATCTGGTCCCCTTCTGTACCGGTGGCCAGACGCCGGCGGACAACAACTGCCGGCCGGCGGCCCCCCAGGAAACCACCCACGGAAGCGGGCTGACCCCGAACGTGCCGAACGGCCTGGACCCCTCGAACCCGGCCGTCGTCGGCTAGGTCACCGATCAGGCGGCGTTGGGTTCTGGTCCGCCGGGTTCCTCGTCGGGTGGGTGCTGGAGTTGTTCGGGGCGGTGGTGGTTGTTGACACGGGCTTGGCCGGTGTCGAGGTGTTCGGGTGGGATCCATTCGACGTCGTTGTCGGCGTTGATCCGGGTGGTCCAGCCGTCGGGGCCGACCATGCGGTTGTCCCGTCCGCAGGCCAATCCGAGGTCATCGACGTTGGTCAGGCCGTCGTCGGCCCAATCTCGTGCGGCGTGATGAACCTGGCTGCCATAGGCGCCCACAGTGCACCCGGGTTTGGTGCAACCCCCATCGCGGGCGATGAGCATGATCCGCTGCGCCGCCGAGGCGGTGCGCTGCGCCCGGAACAGATCCAGCGCTGATCCGGTCGCCCCGTCGAACACCGCCAGGTAGTGATTCGCACGCGCGGCCATCCGAATCACCTCGGCGATCGGGATCACCGTCCCCCCGCCGCTGACGCCCACCCCCGCGCGACTCTCCAAATCCTGCAGGGTGGTGCGGATGATGACCGTAGTCGGCAACCCGTTGTGCACACCGAGCTGACCGCTTTCCAACACACTGCGCCCGACGGCGACCAGGGCGTCGTGTTGGCGCTGGGCCTGCGTGCGGTCATCGCCGTCGATCTGGGACTGCGACGGAATCCCTGAGACGCAGGGGTTCTCATCGTCGGGATTGCACATGCCTGGGGCGGCCCACTTGGCGAAGATCGCCTCATAGATCGCCCACGCCTCAGGGGTGAGATGGCCCTTGAGCGGGATCATCTTGTCCAGTCCCTGGCGACCGCGCCACACCCCGCGCCGGCGCGCGCGGTCGGCGTCGTCGGGTTCGGGGCCGTCCTGATCGAGCAGAAACACGATCCGCTCGGCATGATCCTTGAGTTCCTTGGGCC
>CAZOIX010000445.1:0-4352 GCA_964579685.1 uncultured Mycobacterium sp. | reverse complement strand
TGCCGGGCAGGATCCACCCTGGCGCGTCTCAGCTCCCCCGGGGCGATCGCCCCGAGATGGTGGGAGGCCACGCCCTGGAAAAGACCGTGCCCGGACCGCGCCGGCGCGCCGAGGACGCTGACGACCAGTCCGACGACCTGTGGTGACAACCGCGACGACGAAGCGATGGAATAGTGCCGCGGTGTCATCGGCTCGAGAAGTTCCAGAATGTCTTCGCCGGTCACATCGCACGCGGGGAATTCGAGGAGACATTCCAGCGGGCTGAGCGCGGTGGCTTCGCCGGCGGCCGCGAGTTCTTCGAGAGCCTGGCGCTCGGGCACGCACGGATTCACCGCTGCCAGCTTCTTCAATTGGCTTGGCGACGCGGGCTTTCGCAGCTCCACGAAGTGAGTGAGCAGCTCGCGCACGCTCACCTCGCGATCCAGGGCGATGAGCCGGCTGGAACTGCGCCGGGGGTTGATGGACAGCCGTAGGTCCGGATCGACCTCCAGCAGTTCGATCACCTTGTCGACCAGATCGGGTGGGTTGTCGGCGAGAACGGTCAGGTGATCGCCGGTGTGATAGTCGAGTCCCTCGGGAAGGGCCACGCGTACATAGTGTTTGGCTTGCCCGAAGGCCTTGTCGCTGACCAGTTCGGTGTTCTCAAGCACCGTCATCGGTGTCACCGCGAAGCGGGCGTCGATCGCCGTGGTCACCGGGCCGGTGATCTGCTGCAGCTGGTAGAGCGGCTCGTCGGTACCCTTGACCGGGGCTGCGTCCGGATCGCCGAAGCGCTGTGTCAGGGCCGTCCAGGCGGTGGTGACGAACTCCTCGATGGTTCCGGTGAGGTCACCCGAGGTGTCAGCCGATGCCCGCGGAACCAGCGGCGTGGCACCGAGTTCGGTCAGCCGTTCGTCGATGAGCTTGGGGATGGCCTGATAGGTGTCGGCCCAGTTGTGGTCTCCGACGCCGAACACCGCGAACAGCGGTGACCCGTCCAGTGCGGCGTCGGGGCCGGTCAACCAGGACAGGAACGCGCGGGCATCGTCGGTGGGCTGACCGTTGTAGGACGACGCCACGATCAGCGTGACGTCGGCCTTCGGCAAGCCGCCCACCGCGCTGTCGAGCGGTGCCACCGACGTCTGGCAACCGCTGTCCGCGGCGTCTTCGGCGAACTGCTTGGCGAGCGCCCGGCAGGTGCCCAGGTTGGAACCGTGCAGCACGGCGAGCGTGGTACCGGCCTTGACCGCCGCGATCGGGCCCAACGGTGCTTCGGGGGCGGCGGCCGCGGCGGCGGCGAGGTTGTCTTGACGATCGCCGGCGGTACGCCGGACGAGATCGAGGTGGAACCCCACCGGACGGCGACTGGTCGGGCTATCCCATTGCAGGACATAGTGTTGCGAGTCGATCAGGCGGTACCGGTGCGCGATCCGCGCGATCACCATGAGGGCTTCGTGCAGGGCGAACTGCCGACCGATGCAGGAACGTGCCCCGGTGCCGAAGGGTTTGTACAGGGCGGAGGAGCGGGTGGCGGACCGCTCGGGGGTGAACCGGTCCGGATCGAAGAGCTCGACGTTGTCACCCCAGTCCGGTCGACGGTGCAGCGCGCCGGTGAGTACGGTGACGGCCTCCCCCTTCTTGACGGGATACCGACCCCCGATCACGGTGTCGGACAACGCCATCCGGTCGAACTCCAGCACCGGAGGGGACAGCCGCAGCGTCTCGCTGATGACCTGCCGCAGATAGCTCAACTTGCCGATGTCGTCGTAGGTGGGCACGTAGTCGTCGTCGGATCCGAACACGTTGTCCACCTCGGTGCGCACCCGCGCCAGCACGCTCGGGTGATGCACCAGGTTGTACACGGTGGTCGGCATCAGTTCGGAGGTGGTCAGCTGCCCCGCGATCAGGAACGTCATGATCTGGTTGTTGATGTTGTCCCGATCGAGCAGCGGCGCACCGTTGGCGTCGTGGCCGAGCATGACGTACAGCAGGTCGTCATGCTCGTCCTTCGCACCGGATTCGTGCGCGGCCACCAGGCCGTCGAAATAGGCGTGCAGATTCGCCAGCTCCGCATTGAATTCCGGCGTCGCCCCGTGTTCGAACACCTCGCCCAGTGCCTTGGTGAAGCTCGCCGGGATCGGGGCGAGGCCGTCGTAGTCATACGAGTTGAATCTGGCCCCGAATCCGGCCAGGCCGACGGTGTCCATCGCCAACTTCTGCAGGTCGGTGGACACGTCGACGCCCTCCGTGCCGACGCGGGCGTCCCAACGGCCGATGAGCTGGCTGTTGATGTCGAGCATCGCGGAGTGATAGTTGCGCAACCCGGCATAACTGAAGCCGGGCAGCAGGACGTCGTGGGCTTTCTGCCAGTTGGACTCGCCGTAGAAACTGGTGAACAGCCCGTCGGCGGCCAGCGGTCTGGCCCGGGCCAGTGATGCGGTGAGGTTCTTGGCGAAGCGGTTCTCGTCGCACAGCTCCTCGACCAGCTCCGCCGAACAGGCGTAGAGCTTGCGTTCGCCGTCGAAGTCGGCGTAGAACAATTCGCCGTACAGTTCGCCGAGGAGGTCGACGGGCAGCGCGTACGGCCGGCCCACCAAGAGTTCCGGGCCGGGAAGTACCTCCGCGGCGGAGGGGACATCGGGGAGTTCGGGGGGTGGTGAAGGTGCCAGCTTCATCCCGTGGAGCCTAGCCGCGCAGCCTCATCGGAATACCGCAAATCGTTGTTATGGGGCAACGGGTAAGCCACGGTTCGCAGAGTGTCCACGCGCCTCTCAAACAGCAAACGATGGTCAGCGGATTCGCCGAAGGGCATCGACCAGCGCCTCGCCCACCAAGGTCCCCGACTGCGGATTCTGTCTCGAGAAGTCGTTACGTGCAGGCAACATCTCCGAAATCGCATAGGGGAATGCCGCAGGAATGGACAGGACTTCACTCGCCGAACAGGTCGCAGAGACGATCTCGCACGGAATTGGACGCCGACGGTTCGTGCAGGCGGTGGCCGCACTGAGCGCCGGAGCGGGTGTCGTCGGCACCGCGTCGTGCGCCTCCTCGCCCGGCGCGGGCAGCGGCGCGAACGCCAGTGCCAACGAGATCCTGCAGCCGGGCGGCGGCCCGATGCCGGGGGATCACTACCTCAGCTCCGACGCCGACCAGGTGCTGTGGGGCTACGTTCCCACCGTCCACGCGGAATCGGTGCTGCAGATGAGATCCGGGCAGACCGTCACCATCGACACCGTCTCGCACGAGGGAATACTCGAGGATCAGGGCCGCAATCCCATCGAGTACTTCGGCGGACACGATGTCGGCGAGGGCGATGTGTTGACGGACGCGGTCGATATCGCCGCGGGATACCGCCGCACGCCACGCAATTTCGACGTCGACGGACCGCACGTCGTCACTGGTCCGATCTTCGTCGAGGGCGCGCAGCCGGGCGACGTCCTGAAGATTGAGACACTGGAGGCGGTCCCGCGGGTGCCCTACGGCGTGGTCTCTAGCAGGCATGGCAAGGGGGCGCTTGCTCTGTCCGCGAAGGGCGAACCGCCGGCCGGAATCGGGGTGGAGGAGGTGATGCCCCCGGCGGCGACAGATGGGCGGGCATCCAAGGATCCGACCAAGTACGGCAACGTGTCCACCTTCACCGCCGTCGAAGACGGCAACGGGGTGATGCCGTTCGGCGATGCGGCTGTGCGGTTTCCGTTGCGGCCCTTCATGGGCATGATGGGTGTCGCCTACGTGGATGCCCCGGGTCTGACGTCTCCGAATGCCAACTCCGTTCCCCCGACGCTGGGTGGCGGGAACATCGACATCAGCCTGCTGGGGCCGGGGTCGACGTTCTATCTACCGGTCTTTGCCGACGGCGCGCTCTTCTACGTGGGCGATCCGCACATGGCGATGGGTGACGGCGAAGTCGCCCTGACCGCGATGGAGGGATCGTTGCGCGGAACGTTCCGCCTCACGGTGTGCAAGAAGGGCAGCAGCGATGCGCCGTCCGTCGCATACATGTACCCCTTTGCCGAGAACCAGGATTCATGGATACCGATCGGGCTGTCAGATCCCGACGGCGCGGCCAACACACAGGGCACAGATCTCGATATCGCGATGCGCCGCGCGGTGATCAACGCACTGAACTTCCTGCAGAACGATCGCGGCATGGATCGCGCGACCGCCTATGCGTATCTTTCCGCCGCGGCCAACTTCGCCGTCAGCCAGGTGGTCGACAAGACAGTCGGGGTGCACGCCAAGATCGCCAAGTCACACTTCGCGTGACGGGACCATCTGCGCGCCCGAACACACTTGGCGGGTTGATTTCATGCATCACGTGGCTGTTGCGAAATGCCGGTGGATGTCCTTGGTGTCAGTGGGTGATCGCGAAA
>CAZOIX010000444.1:356-4363 GCA_964579685.1 uncultured Mycobacterium sp. | reverse complement strand
AGCGCGCGTGAATTACTACCACCGCCCCGAACTCCTCCTGCGACCACCAGAACAGAACGACGGCACCAACGAACGCGGACCATAGTGAGCTCGCGTATCGCGGTGATCGCGCGGGTAAGCCATGGGAAAGACACCACGACCTAGGCTGGGCACATGCGGTTAGGCAGGCGACGCGACGCCACCCGGGATTTCGACGCGGAGTACGACGAGCATGCGGTCGTCGCGACGGGCCGGGAGCGGGAGGCCGCCGGGGTCAAGGCCGTGATGGTGTCGCTGCAACGCGGGCTCAAATCGATGGGAGCGTTGCGCACCGGCGCGTCGCTGGCCCGACTGAACCAGCGCCACGGTTTCGACTGCCCGGGCTGCGCCTGGCCCGAGGAGCACGGCGGCCGCAAGTTCGCCGAGTTCTGCGAGAACGGCGCCAAGGCGGTGGCCGAGGAAGCCACCAAGCGGGTCGTCACCCCCGACTTCTTCGCTCGACACTCGATCGCCGACCTCGACGCCAGGCCTGAATACTGGCTATCGCAGCAGGGCCGACTCACCCATCCCGTGGTGTTGCGTCCTGGCGACGACCACTACCGCGCCATCGACTGGGACGATGCCTACCGCCTGATCGCCGACGAGCTACGTTCGCTTGAAAACCCGAACGAGGCCGTGTTCTACACCTCCGGACGTACCAGCAACGAGGCCGCGTTCCTGTACCAGCTGATGGTCCGCAGCTACGGCACCAACAACCTGCCCGACTGTTCCAACATGTGCCACGAATCCTCGGGCGCGGCGCTGACCGACGCGATCGGTGTCGGCAAAGGCTCGGTCACCGTCGACGACGTCGCCCATGCCGACCTGATCATCATCGCGGGCCAGAATCCGGGCACCAACCATCCCAGGATGTTGTCGGTGCTGGAGAAGGCGAAGGAGAACGGCGCCAAGATCATTGCGGTCAATCCGCTGCCCGAAGCGGGTCTGATCCGGTTCAAGGATCCACAGAAGGTGCACGGCGTCGTGGGCCACGGCATCCCGATCGCCGACGAGTTCGTCCAGATCCGCCTCGGCGGGGATATGGCACTGTTCGCGGGGCTGGGCCGGTTGCTGCTCGAGGCCCAGGACGAGGCCGGTCCGCGCGCCCAGATCGTCGACCGCGACTTCATCGAGAACCACTGCGCGAACTTCGCCGAATACGAAGCTGCGACGCGAGCGGTCGACCTCGACACCGTGCTGGAGGCGACCGGAATCCAGCGCGCGCAACTGGAGAAGGTCGCGCAGATGCTGATCGACTCCGAGCGCACCATCGCATGCTGGGCGATGGGGCTCACCCAGCACCGGCATGCCGTGCCGATGATCTCGGAGGTCACCAATGTGCTGCTGATGCGCGGCATGATCGGCAAGCCCGGCGCCGGATTGTGCCCGGTCCGTGGACATTCCAATGTGCAGGGCGATCGCACGATGGGTATCTGGGAGAAGATGCCCGAGACGTTCCTCGCCGCCCTCGACAAACGCTTCGGGATCACGAGTCCGCGAGAACACGGCGTCGACACCGTCGACGCCATCCGTGCCATGCGCGACGGTCACGCCAAGGTCTTCATGGGTATGGGCGGCAACTTCGCGACGGCGACCCCGGACACCGCCATCACCGAGGCCGCGCTGCGCAGCTGCGCTCTGACAGTGCAGGTGTCGACGAAGCTCAACCGCAGCCATGTGGTGCACGGCCGGACCGCGTTGATCCTGCCGTCGCTGGGCCGCACCGACCGCGATATTCAACGCGGCGTCAAACAGCAAGTGTCGGTCGAGGATTCGATGTCGATGGTGCACCTGTCCCGGGGCAGCCTGCACCCGCCGAGTGAGCAGGTGCGCAGCGAGGTCGCCATCATCTGTCAGCTGGCGCGCACCCTGCTCGGGTCCGACCACCCGGTGCCATGGGAGACGTTCAACGACGACTACGACACCGTCCGCGACGCGATCGCGGCCGTGGTGCCCGGCTGCGACGATTACAACGCCAAGGTGCGTGCACCCGACGGGTTCCAGTTGCCGCACCCACCGCGCGATTCCCGCGAATTCCCCACCAGCACAGGTAAAGCCAACTTCGCCGTCAACCCGCTGCAATGGGTGCCCATCCCCGAGGGGAGGCTGATCCTGCAGACGTTGCGCAGCCACGACCAGTACAACACCACGATCTACGGCCTCGACGACCGTTACCGAGGGGTAAAAGGCGGGCGCCGAGTCGTGTTCGTCAACGCCGCAGACATCAAACGGTTCGGATTGCACGACGGTGACCGGGTTGATCTCGTATCCGAATACCCGGGCAGCGACGGCGGACTGCAGGAGCGGCGAGCCAAGGACTTCATGGTGGTGTCCTACGAAACGCCGGTCGGCAACGCGGCAGCGTACTACCCGGAGACCAATGCACTGGTTGCGCTCGATCATGTTGCTCAGAAATCGAATACGCCCGTGTCGAAGGCTGTCGTCATCCGGCTGGAGAAAGCCTGATGGGCCGGGTGACGGCGCGGCGCCGAGTACAGCACGTCACCGCCGACGATACCGTCGCGCGCCCGGAAACCCTGGTCGTCGAGGAGCCACTCGAGATCCGGCTCAACGGAAAAGCGCTCACCGTCACGATGCGCACTCCGGGATCGGATGTCGAACTCGCCCAGGGGTTCCTGCTCACCGAGGGCGTCATCGCCCATCGCGACGACGTGCTCACCGTGCGTTACTGCAAGGGCGTGGGTCCTGATCAGGTCAACACGTACAACGTTCTCGACGTCACCCTCGCACCACACGTAGCGCTGCCCGATCTCGATGTCACCCGCAACTTCTACACGACCTCGTCGTGCGGGGTGTGCGGTAAGGCCTCACTGGAGGCGGTGCGGACGATCAGCAAGCACGGCCCGGGCGACGACCCGTCTACCGTGGCGGCGGAAACGTTGTCGGCGATGCCGCACCGCCTGCGCGACGAGCAGAAGGTGTTCGCCAGTACCGGAGGGCTGCACGGCGCCGCCTTGTTCCACGTCGACGGCACCACCCTTGCGGTGCGTGAAGACATCGGCCGCCACAACGCCGTGGACAAAGTCATCGGCTGGGCGCTGGAGAACGACCGGATTCCGCTGAGCGCCACCGTTCTCCTGGTCAGCGGGCGCGCATCGTTCGAACTCACGCAGAAAGCCGTGATGGCCGGCATCCCGGTGCTTGCCGCGGTGTCCGCACCGTCGTCACTGGCCGTCGACCTCGCCAGCCAATCGGGCCTGACCCTGGTGGCATTCCTGCGCGGCGACTCGATGAACATCTACACCAGAGGAGACCGCGTCACCCACTGACAGCGCACTACGGGACGTCGAGACGCGGCGGGGTGACGTTTCGGTCCGGATGTGGGTCGGGCACGGCCATACCTGCAGTCGGCTTCCAGCCGGACTCGCCCAGCAACTCGCCCACCTCGGCGATGTTCATCAGATCGAGTTCGTAGTCGAACAAGCCGTCGCCCGCGTAGTGCAATACCGAAAACGCCGGTGCCTGATACGGCGAGCCGTCTGGGCGTGTCCCCGCCAAGCGATTCCACCAGAACGTCACGAGGCGATCGCCATCGACCATCGTCCATTCCTCGGGGAAACTCCATCCCTCGAACCCGACCATCGAACGGTCCATGAATGCCGCGATTCGATCGCGCCCTTCTACGCGGCCGAAGGCCGGATCGATGAAGACCGCATCGTCGGTGAACCACCCGCCGATGGTCGACCACGGCGCCTCGCCTGCTACGCATCGTTCACGCTGTGCGACGTAACGACGGTACGACTCCAGCGCCGCACGCTCGCGCTCGTTCAGCTCTGCCATGGTTTCTCCCGACTCTGCATACGACATGTCTGAATCAAGATACGAGCACACCTTCTACCTGCGATCTCCACCCGTTCTCCACCAAACCTCCAAGCTTGCGCTCCCCTGGGTCGAGAGCATCGATCCATGCCAGAAATCCTCGTCGCGTCACTGTCTCCCGCGGGCCACATCGGACCGCTTCTCAATGT
>CAZOIX010000444.1:0-346 GCA_964579685.1 uncultured Mycobacterium sp. | reverse complement strand
TCGCCCGTGGGGACCGGGTGACCGTCCTGACCGCGGCCGCGCACGCCCGCAAGATCGCGGCGATCGGGGCCACCCCGGCCGCGATTCCGACCGAGGCCGATTTCGACATGACCCGTCTCGACCTCGACCTGCCGGGACGAGCCGAAACGTCGGGCATCAAGCGCATCAACTTCGACATCACGCGCATTTTCCTGCAGCCAATGCCCCTGCTGACCCGAGCGCTGTCGGACGTGTTGGCCCGGACGCGGTTCGACGCGATCCTCGCCGACTCCGCCTTCTTCGGGACCCTGCCGTTCCTGCTCGGTGACAGCGCCGCCCGTCCGCCGGTCCTGAGCTACAGCACGAT
>CAZOIX010000443.1:0-4370 GCA_964579685.1 uncultured Mycobacterium sp. | reverse complement strand
ACCTTCTGCTCCTCAATGGTTTTGAGCACCTCGGCCGGGTCGAACTTGGTGAGGACGACGAGCTCACCGCCCTTGATGATGGTCGGGACGAAGAACGCCGCACCCGCGTGCGACAGCGGCGTGCACATCAGAAACTTCGGGCGCTCGGGCCACTCCCACTCGGCGAGCTGAATCGTCGTCATCGTCGTGATCGACTGCGCGGTGCCGATCACGCCCTTGGGCTTGCCGGTGGTGCCGCCGGTGTAGGCCATTCCGCCGATGTGGTCGGGCGGCAGGTCGGCGGCAACCAGCGGCTTCGGTGCGTACTTGGCCGCCTCGGCGGTGAGGTCCACCGCTGTCACATCGCTGTCCGCCAGCTCCCCGGGGACCGGCCCGATCGTCAGCACCTGCTTGAGGCCGGGCACCTTCTCCAACAATCCCTTGGCCCGCTCGACGAACATCGGGTTCGGGTCGATGGTCAGCGATGTGACGCCGGCGTCGTTGAGCACGTAGGCGTGGTCGTCCAGTGAACCGAGAGGGTGTAGTGACAGCCGCCGGTAACCCTGCGTCTGCCCGGCGCCGAGGATCATCAGCACCTCGGGTCGGTTCAGCGCCAGCAGTCCCGACGTCACGCCCTCACCGGCTCCGAGCGCCTCGAACGCCTGAATGTACTGGCTGATGCGCTCGGCGAGCTGACCGCCCGTCAGCGTCGTCTCGCCGAGGAACAGGACCGGCTTGTCCTTGTTCCTTTTCAGGGCGCCGACCGTGAGGTGGCCGGAGTGCAGGGGATGGCGCAGCAGGTCGTCCGTCATGACTTCAGATTAGAACGTGTTACAGAATTGGTTTCAAGGGCCGGGTAACCAGTGATTTCGGTGCGCATACGATCGCTGGGCGGACGTACGCGCACCGAAATCGCTCAGCGACCTGCGGCCGTCCGGGCCTGGGCCGCGATCTTCTCGGCCAGGTCGGCCTTCCACTGGATCTCCTTCTTGACCCACGGGTTGTCCTGCGGGAACTCCTCTGTTTCGTGCACCCGGCGCACCTCGACCGTGACGCCCTTGCCCAGCGGGATCTTCCTGGCCCACTGCTTGGCCTCTTCCTTCGACGACACGTCGAGGATCCAGAATCCGTTGAACAGCTCCTTGGCCTCGGTGTAGGGGCCGTCGGTGACCACAGGCGGGTCGGAGTTGAAATCGACGACGAAGCCCTCCTCGGGTCCCGTCAGGCCCTCGCCGGCCAGCAGTACACCGGCCTTGACGAGCTCCTCGTTGAACCGTCCCATCGCCTCGATGACCTGCTCGAAGTCGATGTCGGCTTCCGCCATGGCCGCCTCGGCCTCGGCGCTGGACCGCATGATCAGCATGTAGCGCGACATTCTTGTCTCCTCCTAGTGGGAAGGGGCTCGCTTATCGTGCCCTCGTTGACACGTCGAATGGCCACCCACGGAAATCGACACGGCGGGGCAGGTTTTTTCATCGAATCACCCAGACGACTGAGATGATCGACCACATGCCCTCCGCTGAATTGGTTATTCACGGAACCGTTCTCACCGTCAACGAAGAACAACCCACCGCCGAAGCAATCGCCGTCGCCGACGGCCGCATCGTCGCCGTCGGCTCCCGGTCAGATGTCGAGACCTGGGTCGGGCCGGACACGCAGACCGTGGACCTCGACGGCGCCTGCGTGATGCCGGGCCTCGTGGAAGCGCACGGGCACCCGCTGATGGAGGCGATCGTGCTGTCGGACCGCATGGTCGACATCCGCCCCGTCACGCTGCCCGGGGCCGACGACGTCATCGCCGCGATCAAGGCCGAGGTGGCCAGGCGGGGCGCCGACGGTGCGTACCTCAACGGTTGGGACGCGCTGCTGCAGACCGGGCTACCGGATCCGACGCTCGCATGGCTCGACGGCATCGCCCCCGAACATCCACTGGTGATCGTGCACAACTCCGGGCACAAGGCCTACTTCAACTCCGCGGCGGCGGCCCGGGTCGGGCTCACGCGCGACACCCCGGACCCGAAGGGGGCCAGCTACGGGCGTGACGCGAACGGCGACCTCAATGGGATCGCCCAGGAGATCCAGGCGGTCTTCCCGTTGCTCGACGGGGCGATCCAGCCCAGCGACTACCCCGCGATGCTGCACGCCGAACTCGCCCGACTGAACCGGGCCGGGCTGACGACCTGTTCGGAGATGGCCTTCGATCCGGTCTTCCGGTCGATGGTCGAACAGATGCACGACGACCTGACGGTGCGGCTGCGCGTCTACGAGATGTCCACCGCTGCGATGTCCACCGACATGGTCCCCGACAACGGCGACGACATGTTCCGGCAGGCGGGCATCAAGATCTGGGTCGACGGGTCACCGTGGATCGGCAACATCGACCTGTCTTTTCCGTATCTCGACACCGAAGCCACCCGCAGCATCGGCATCCCGAAGGGGTCGTGCGGCTGCGCGAACTACACCCGCGAACAGCTCACCGACATCGTCGGCGCGTACTTCCCGAAGGGCTGGCAGCTGGCCTGCCACGTGCAGGGCGATGCGGGCGCCGACACCATTCTCGACGTCTACGAGGAGGCCCTTCGTCAGCATCCCCGCGACGATCATCGGCTGCGGCTCGAGCACGTCGGTGCCATCCGGGACGATCAGCTGCAGCGCGCCCACGACCTCGGCGTGACCTGCAGCATCTTCGTCGACCAGATTCACTACTGGGGTGACATCGTCGTCGACGGCCTGTTCGGGCCTGAACGCGGAAACCGCTGGATGCCATGCGGTTCGGCGGTGGCGACCGGGATGCGGATCTCACTGCACAACGACCCGCCGGTCACACCGGAGGAGCCGCTGCGCAACATCAGTGTGGCCGTCACCCGCACGGCGCCCAGCGGCCGGGTGATCGGCCCGGACCAGCGGATCACGGTTGACCAGGCCATTCGCGCGCAAACCATCGATGCCGCCTGGCAGCTGCATGCCGACGACATCGTCGGGTCGCTGGAGGTGGGCAAGTACGCGGACATGGTGGTGCTGTCGGCCGACCCCCGATCGGTGCCGCCGGAGACGATCGCCGACCTGGAGGTACGTGCGACGTACCTGGCGGGCCGGCCCGTTTATACGAAAGACGACTGACAACCAGTCCGACATGGCAGGCTCGAAGCATGTCTGACCTGGCTGATCCGCGCTTCCTCGACGACCGCATCGCCCACTGGGCGCAGACCACGCCCGACGGCGAGGCGATGATCTATTTCGAACGGTCCTGGACGTGGGCCGAGTGGAACGACCGCGTCCGCCGGCTGGCGGGAGCCCTGAAGGAACGCGGCGTCACGCGCGGCGACGTGGTGGCGTTCCTCGACAAGAACCACCCCGCATGTGTGGAGCTCACGCTGGCCGCGGCATCGCTCGGAGCGGCCAACGCGATCATCAACTTCCGCCTGGCCGCCGACGAACTCGACTACGTGCTCAACGATTCCGGGGCCAAGGTGCTCATCGTCGGCAAGGAACTGCGCAACAACGTCGACAAGATCCGCGACAAGCTCACCCACGTCGAGCACGTCATCGAGGTGACCCCGGAGGGCGAGGACGGCGACGAGTACGAGGCCGTTCTGGCTGCGGCCACACCCGTGGGCCGAGACGCCGACGTGGAACCCGACGACGTCGCAATCATCATGTACTCGTCGGGTACCACCGGCCGCCCGAAGGGCGTGGAGCTGACACAGGCCAACATGATCGCCCACACGGTCAACGCGCACGAGGGTTTCGAATTCGACCCGGGCGACAAGAACATGGTGTCGATGCCGCTGTTCCACGTCGGCGGATCGTCCTACGTGCAGTTCGGAATCCATGACGGATTCCCCAGTGTGATGACGCGCGAGGTCGACGGCATGTCGCTGGCCGGCGCGATCCTCAAGGGCGCCAACAGAACCTTCCTGGTGCCCGCCGTGCTGGCCAAGGTGCTCGAATCCGGCGAGGACGCCGTCAAGCTGTTCGGTTCGCTGAAGACCTTCGCCTACGGTGCATCGCCGATGCCGCTGCCCTTGTTGCGCCAGGCGCTGAAGGCATGGCCGAACACGGATTTCATGCAGGCGTACGGGCTGACCGAACTGTGCGGCGTCATCAGCCACCTGCTTCCCGAAGCGCACCGCAACCCGGGCAAGGAGGAGCGGTTGACGAGCGCGGGCACGCTGGTCCCCAACGCCGAGGTGCGGGTGGTCGATCCCGACAGCCTCGACGAAGTCGCACCCGGCGAGCAGGGCGAATTGTGGTTCCGCTCACCGCAATTGATGAAGGGCTACCACAACAAGCCCGAGGCGACGGCCGAGGCGATCACCGAAGACGGCTGGTTCCGCACCGGTGACATCGGCCGGGTCGACGACGGCGGCTACATCTTCGTCGAGGACCGG
>CAZOIX010000442.1:0-4372 GCA_964579685.1 uncultured Mycobacterium sp. | reverse complement strand
ACGGTAGGACGCGACCACGCCATCGCGCGACGCCAGCTCGGGCATGGCAGCGCTGATCTTCGCCTCCAACAGCACTGCGTGGGTGTCTGCCGAATCACGTCGGTCGAGGAACTCTTCGCGGCTGCGCAACTGGGGAAGGTGCTGCACTCGTAACCCGTCGGATGCCACCGCCTCCAGAATGGCCCCCACCACCAGATACATGACGGCCAGCACCAGGCACACCAGTGCGGCCGAGTGACGGTCGTGTCTGCTCACAAGCTGCGGTAGCCCACGGGCGACGAGCAACACCGCGATGACCGACAGGATCGCGGTCACGACGGAAATTCCCGCTGCCCGGATGAACAGGTCCAAAGCGATCCTGCCGGTGAGAATGGCCGTCAGCGCCAGGGCAATCCCGGTGCCGACGACCAGGGCACACAGTCGCAGCACCCGCTGCCGCCAGCGGTAGGCCAGCACCGCAGCGCTCAGCCCGACGGCGCTCCACGCGACGGCGAGCATCAGGCCCCGGGCCGGCCGATCGCGTCGCGGCACCGCAAGCCCAGGGCCACGAATGCGTCGAGTTGCTGCACGGAACGCAGCACGTCGGTGCGGACGCGAATCCGGACACCGCTGTCATCGATCGACACCACCGGCTGTTCGCGTTCGGTTCGATGCACCGAACACCATGCGCTGACGGCCTCGGCGAGGTCGGTGAGGGCACCGGCGGGGCCGTAGCCATCGGTCGCGAACACCAGCAACCGCGGGTCGGTCGCCGACACCGCGCGCAGCGGGCGGCCGTCGGCAACCTGGTCGATGCCCAGCAGGCGGGTCATTGCCGGGGTCGCCGAACTCAGCAGACTCACCGCCAGATCTCGCATCTGGTCGTCGGGTGCGGGTCCGGCAACCAGTGTCGCGGCCTGCGCATTGGGACTCGGCGCGCTCCAGACGCTGGTGACCAGGTGTGAGCTCGGCGGCGACATCTGGGCGGCATACGAACGGGTCATGGTGACGGTCCAGTCGCCATCATCGGGTACGAGGGTGGTCGTCTCGCCGTCGCGGAAACACCGCCAGCCGCGTTGGGTCGGCGCCGAGCGAAGCGCCGCACGGCGACGTAGCCACCACGCGACGACGGCCGCGGCCGATATGAGTGCCACCGCGACGACGAGGAAGCTGCTCAACAGGGTCATGGTGGGAGTCAGTATTGCCGACCTGCACGGCGGCTGCAGGTGCGCCGGGAACAAGCCCGGCCCGCCGCGCTGTTATTGACGGCAGTCACGGCCGCCGACAGTGGCAGCCGAAAACACGTCGGTCTCAACCTCTACGATCGAAGGAAGGGGTGCCAGGTGCCAACACTGGCCATGGAGCGTCCGGTGGACTTACCGGGCCTATTTGGTGGCGCCACTACAGAAGGGACGGTGTTTCCCGCCATGACCGACATCGACGGGTCGACCCCTGATCCGGCGCCCGCCAGGTCGGACGAGTCAGATGCCGAGCTGACCGCCCGGTTCGAGCGCGACGCGATTCCGCTGCTCGACCAGCTCTATGGCGGCGCGCTGCGCATGACGCGCAATCCCGCAGACGCCGAGGACCTGCTGCAGGAGACCATGGTGAAGGCCTATGCAGGCTTTCGCTCGTTTCGCGAGGGCACCAATCTCAAGGCGTGGCTCTACCGGATCCTGACCAACACCTACATCAACAGCTACCGCAAGAAGCAGCGTCAGCCGGCCGAGTATCCGACCGACGAGATCACCGACTGGCAGCTCGCGGCCAACGCCGAGCACTCGTCCACCGGACTGCGCTCGGCGGAGGTTGAGGCGCTGGAGGCGCTTCCCGACAGTGAGATCAAGGACGCGCTGCAGGCGCTGCCAGAGGAGTTCCGGATGGCGGTGTACTACGCCGACGTAGAAGGCTTCCCGTACAAGGAGATCGCCGAGATCATGGATACACCGATTGGCACCGTCATGTCCCGGTTGCACCGGGGCAGACGGCAGCTTCGTGAATCGCTCGCCGGTGTGGCCCGCGACCGCGGATTCGTCAGAGGTCAGCAGGTCGACGGCGTTGGAGCGCCCGAGGAGGTCTCGTCATGAGCAATGACGAACGCTGGACCCCGCCGATCGGGCCCGTCGACCCCGAACACCCCGAATGTGCTGCCGTGATCGCGGAGGTGTGGACGCTGCTCGACGGTGAATGCACCGCCGAAACCCGGGACAAGCTGCGCCACCACCTCGAAGAGTGCCCCGCCTGTCTGCGCCATTACGGCGTCGAGGAGCGCGTGAAGACGCTCATCGCGCGGAAGTGCGGCGGCGAGAAAGCCCCCGACAGCCTTCGTGAGCGGCTGCGCATCGAGATCAGCCGCACCACGATCATCCGACGAGGCTGATGACACGACCGGGCAGGGTCGCTACTTGACCGACTTCGAGCCCGCGTTGGGCCGCTTTCCGTGGTTGGCCTTGGAATGCTTGCGGTCGCGCTTCTTACGGCCACGCTTGGCCATGATCGTCCTCCAGTCGGTTCTTCGGGATTGGGGGCCCGCATCCGGCGGGCGCTCGTATCCAGTCTCTCATGGCCTGGCGGCACGGCTGCCGCGCCGGTGGTGTGGTTCGATATGAGCGACGACATAGGACTCCGGAGGGGTGAAGATGGCCGAGGACGTTCGCGCCGAAATCGTGGCCAGTGTGCTCGAGGTCGTGGTTAACGAGGGCGATCAGATCGGTGAGGGCGACACCCTGGTGCTGCTGGAGTCCATGAAGATGGAAATCCCGGTCCTTGCCGAGGTGGCAGGCACCGTCAGCAAGGTGAGCGTGTCCGTCGGCGACGTCATCCAGGCCGGCGACCTCATCGCGGTGATCAGCTGACCCGGATCCGACGCCCGCACCTCTGAGGCCCGATGTCCACCCTCGGTGATCTGCTCGCCGAACACACCGTGCTGCCCGGCAACGCGGTCGACCACCTGCACGCGGTCGTCGGTGAGTGGCAGTTGCTGGCCGATCTGTCGTTTGCCGACTTTCTGATGTGGGTGCGCCGCGACGACGGTGCCCTGGTATGTGTGGCCCAAGTGCGTCCGAACACAGCACCCACGGTGCTGCTCACCGACGCCGTGGGCACCCTGAACCTGGGCCACGAGCTGCCGGTGGTCACCGATGCCTTCAACACCGGCGCCATCGTCAGGCAAAACCCAGCGGGACAACAGGATTCACACGGTCTCAACGTGGAGGCTGTGCCTGTGCGCTACACCAACAACGTCGTTGCGGTCCTGACGCATCAGACGGCGTTGGCCGCGCGTAACGCCAGTCCGCTGGAAAGTGCCTACCTCGACTGCGCAGGCGACCTGCTTTTCATGTTGTCCGAAGGCACGTTTCCTAATGTCGGCGATGTCGCGATGTCGCGCTCGAGCCCACGCGTGGGCGACGGCTTCATCCGGCTCAACGGCACCGGCATCGTCACGTTCGCCAGTCCGAACGCCCTCTCGGCTTACCACCGGATGGGCCTTGCCGCCGAGTTGGAGGGCCACAACCTGGTCACGGTCACCAGGCCGCTGATCTCGGACCCGTTCGAGGCCCAGGAGCTCGCCGACCACGTCCGCGACTCGCTTGGCGGCGGTTCGAGCATGCGGATGGAGGTCGATGCGGGCGGGGCCGCGGTGCTGCTGCGCACGCTGCCACTGGTGGTACACGGCAACGCTGTGGGTGCCGGGGTGTTGATTCGCGATGTGACCGAGGTGAAGCGTCGCGACCGCGCGTTGTTGTCCAAGGACGCCACCATCCGTGAGATCCACCATCGGGTGAAGAACAATCTGCAGACCGTCGCGGCGCTGCTGCGCCTCCAAGCGCGCCGAACGAACAATGCCGAGGGCCGCGAGGCGCTGATCGAATCCGTGCGGCGGGTGTCGTCGATCGCGCTGGTACACGACGCGTTGTCCATGTCGGTGGACGAGGAGGTCAATCTCGATGAAGTGATCGACCGGATCCTTCCGATCATGAATGACGTTGCAGCCCCTGTTGATTCGGAAACCCCAGTCCGCATCAACCGCGTCGGGGAGCTGGGTGTGCTCGACGCCGACCGGGCCACCGCACTGATCATGGTGATCACCGAACTGGTGCAGAACGCCATCGAGCACGCGTTCGACCGATCCAGTCAACAGGGGTGTGTGACCATTCGCGCCGAGCGCTCGGCGCGCTGGCTGGACGTGGTGGTGCATGACGACGGGCGCGGGCTGCCCGAGGGGTTCAGCCTGGAGAAGTCCGACCGGCTCGGTCTGCAGATCGTGCGCACGCTGGTGTCAGCCGAATTGGATGGCTCCCTGGGGATGCACGAGGTGTCCAGCGGGGGAACCGACGTGGTGTTGCGGGTGCCGATCGGGCGTCGTGCGCGGCTGGCCCAGTAAATTCTGGCG
>CAZOIX010000441.1:3469-4392 GCA_964579685.1 uncultured Mycobacterium sp. | reverse complement strand
GTGCTCTGCGGTGATGCGCTGATCGACCTCAACCTCAGCGAAGCCGTTCGCAAGCACCGCCAGAGCGGCGCGCTGGCAACGATCATCACCAAACGGGTGCCGAAAGAGAAGGTCAGCAGCTACGGCGTGGTGGTGACCGATGACGACCTGGAGATACCGCTTGAAGCACAAGGTATCTCGATCTTCGGCGCCAACCACTGCGACGGGCATGGCAGTGCCGAACGGCTGATCGCCCACGAACTTGCCCACCAGTGGTTCGGCAATTCGGTAACGGCCCAGCGTTGGCGCCATATCTGGCTGCACGAGGGCTTCGCCTGCTACGCGGAATGGCTGTGGTCGGAACACTCGGGTGGCCGGACCGCCGATGATTGGGCGCGCTACTACTATCAACGGCTCGCCGACTCGCCGAAGAACCTGCTACTGGCGGACCCCGGCGCGCGCGACATGTTCGACGACCGGGTGTACAAGCGGGGCGCGCTAACCCTGCACATGTTGCGCCGTCGCATTGGTGATGACAATTTCTTTGCGCTGCTTCGTGATTGGACGGCACGACACCAGCACGGCACTGCGGTCACCGACGACTTCACCGGACTCGCGTCGCACTACACGAACGATTCCCTGAGGCCGTTGTGGGCGGCGTGGCTCTATTCCACCGAGCTACCCGCCCTGGATCTGCCCTCGTGACAGACGCCGCCACGCCGACTGGTCCGATCGCGCGGGGCAGCATGGCGCGGGTCGGCACGGCCACAGCGGTGACCGCGCTGTGTGGATATGCCGTGCTCTACCTCGCCGCGCGTGATCTCGAACCGGTCGGGTTCTCCGTATTCGGCGTGTTCTGGGGGGCGTTCGGCCTGGTGACCGGCGCGGCTTTCGGACTCTTACAGGAGGCGACGAGGGAGGTGCGCTCGGCCGGCTACGCCGAA
>CAZOIX010000441.1:0-3459 GCA_964579685.1 uncultured Mycobacterium sp. | reverse complement strand
CACCCGATGAGGGTCGCGACGCTGGTTGGTCTGGCGGCGGCCGCGGTGATCGCGGTCAGTTCGCCGCTGTGGTCTTCAAATGTGTTCGTCGAGTCGCGGTGGCTGTCGGTCGCGCTGCTGGCGGTCGGTCTCGCGGGTTTCTGCCTGCACGCCACCCTGATGGGCATGCTGGCCGGGTTGGACCGGTGGACCGCATACGGGTCACTGATGGTGACCGACGCCGGCATGCGGATGATCGTGGCGACGACGACGTTTCTGGTGGGTTGGGGGCTGGCCGGATACCTGTGGGCCACGGTGGCGGGCGCCATCGCGTGGCTGGTGATGTTGATCGTCTCCCCGGTCACACGGGATGCCGCCATGCTGCTGACCCCCGGCGGCACGGCCACGTTCCTGCGCGGGGCGGCGCATTCGATCGCCGCCGCAGGGGCGAGTGCCGTCCTCGTGATGGGCTTCCCCGTGCTACTCAAGGCGACATCGGGTGATCTGGGCGCCATGGGCGGTGTCGTGATCCTGGCCGTCACGCTGACACGGGCACCGCTGCTCGTGCCGCTGACGGCCATGCAGGGAAACCTGATCGCGCACTTCGTCGACCAGCGCACCCACCGGCTGCGAGCACTCATCACCCCGGCCGCGGTGGTGACCGGACTCGGCCTGCTCGGCGTGCTGGCTGCCGGGGTCTTCGGGCCCTGGTTGCTGCGCGGCGCGTTCGGGCCCGACTACGTGGCCAGCGGCGCCCTACTTGCGTGGCTGACCGCGGCGGCGATCATGATCGCGTTGCTGACGTTGACCGGCGCCGCGACGGTGGCGGCAGCGCTGCACCGGGCGTACTCCCTGGGATGGATCTCTGCGACCGTCGCAGCCACGGCGCTGCTGCTGTTGCCGTTGGACCTGCAGACCCGCACTGTGGTCGCCCTGCTGTGTGGGCCGTTGGTCGGCATCGCGGTGCACCTCGGCGCGCTGGCTAAACCTGCCGGGTCGGTGACGCACCGCTGAGCAGCACCGTCAGCAGTTCGATCCGGTTGTCCTCGATCTCGGGCTGCGGCAGCACCGCGCGCACGATCGCCGCGCCGTCGAACGTGTTGGTCAGGATCGCGACCAGCGCGGCGAAGGTCTGCTCGTCGAACTGCTCGGCGCCGGGCAGCGCCCTGGCGGTCTGGTAGATGTTGGCGGCGTACTCGGTAAGGACCTCTTTGAGAGTGCCCCTGAGCTTTTCGTCGGTGCGCGCCGCGACCAGCAGCTCGTACATCACCGTGTTGGTGGCGTTACCGGTGACGTCCCGCAGAATGGTGAGCGCGGACTCCAGCGCCGGCCTGTCCGCGGGGATCTCGGCAACCCGCTTGGAGAACAGGCCGAGCTGTCGCCGCATCACCTCCTGGGCGGTGGCGGCCATGAAGTCGCCCATCGTCGGGAAGTGCCGGAACAGCGCACCGTCGGAAACTTCTGCGCGCCTGGCGATCACCGCTGCCGACGCCCGCGCATAACCCACCTCGACGATGGTGTCGATGCTGGCGTCGAGCAGCCGCGCGATCGTTTCCTCGCGACGCTGTTGTTGGGTTCTTGCCATGTCAGGCAAATGCTTTCGCAGGACTCGCCGTTCCCGCCCGCAGGAAGTGGCCGGACTTGCGGGTCGTTCCGTAGCCCTCACAGAATTCGCCGTCGCGGTATACCACCGCGCCGTTGACCGCGGTCGCGACCACGGTGGCATCGTTGCGGTTGACCATGCGGCTCAGCCCGCCGTAGAACGGGACGGTCTCCTCGTGGTACGCGTACACCGAATCGTCGAGACGCTGCGGATCGATGACGACGAAGTCGGCACGCTCGCCCTCGCGCAGGGTGCCGGCATCCAGACCGAACCATTCAGCGACCTCGGCGGTCAGTCGGTACACCGCCCGCTGCACCGACAGGAAGGGGCGCCCCGCACGGTCGGCGTCACGGACGCGCTTGAGCAACTTGAGCGCGAAGTTGTAGAACGCCATGTTGCGCAGGTGCGCGCCGGCGTCGGAGAACCCCATGTGAATGGACGGTTCTGCGGCGAGCCGGTCCAGGTACTTGGGCCGGTGGTTCGCCACGATCGTCGTCCACCGCACGTTGCGTTCGCCGTTGTCGACCAGCACGTCGAGGAACGCATCGAGCGGATGCAGCCCGCGCTCGTCGGCGATCTGTCCGAAGCTCTTTCCGATCAGCGTCGTGTCAGGGCACTCGACGATGGTTGCATCGTGAAAGTCGCGGTGCCACAGGGACGGGCCGAGCTTCTTACGATCGAACGACTTGCGGAACCGGCGACGGTACTCGGTGTCGGCCAACAGCTCGTTGCGCTCGATCTGGTCCCGCAGATGCAGCGCCGCGGTGCCCGCGCCGAACTCCTCGAACACCGGCAGGTCGATCCCGTCGGAGTACAGCTCGAACGGGACCGGCAGGTGCTGGAACCGCACCAGCGAGTCGAGCAGCTTGTTGAGAATCCTTACCCCCGGCCCGAATACGTGCACAGCGCCGGTTGCCGACTTGGCGTCGGTGGAGACCAGCAGGCTCATCCGCACGCCGGGACGGCGGCCGAACCACCCACTGCTGGTCAGGAAGAACATCACCGCCTCGATCAGGTTCGTCGTGTTGGGCGCGCTCTGCAGGATGCGACCGCGCCTGCGCAGCACCGAGATCAGCTTGCGGCGCTCACGCCAGGTCGCGAATGTCGAGGGCAGCGCCCGTGAGCGGAATCGGTCGCCGTCGAGCTTGTCGATGGGTGCGTCCATTCCGGACATGCCGAGAAGCCCTGCGTCGAGGGCCTTTTCCAGCATCGTCGCCATCCGGTCCAGTTCAGCAGGGGTCGGCTTCACGCCCTCGGTCGTCGCGCGGTCCAGCCCGAGCACGCTGGTGCGCAGATCGGAGTGTCCGAGCATCGAACTGACGTTGGGACCCAGCGGCAACTCGTCGAGTGCACGCACGTAGGAGGCCGGGTCGGACCACGTCTTCTTGGCTTCGAGCGCACCGTGCACGAACTCGCGGGGCACCGCCTCGACGCGGCTGAACAGATCGGCCGCATCCTCGGTGTCGGCGTAGACCGTCGACAGTGAGCAGTTCCCGAGCAGCACCGTGGTGACGCCGTGCCGGACGGACTCGCGCAGGCCAGGGTCGAGCAGCACCTCGGCGTCGTAGTGCGTGTGCACGTCGATGAAGCCGGGAACGATCCACTTGCCCGTCGCGTCGATGACGTCCGGGCACCCGGCCTCGTCCAGCGGTGAGTCGGACACGACGGCCACGATGCCGTCGCGGATCCCCAGCGTGCGCACCTGCGGGGCCGCGCCGGTCCCGTCGAACCAAAGGCCGTTGCGGACGATCACATCGAAGGTCATGTCGGCGAGCCTACAGTAAAAAAGTAAGTACATGCAATCTTTTTCCTCGGCCGTCGGCGCGATCAGCCTCACCTCTAGACTCGGGTCCAACATGACGTGGATGGTGACGGGC
>CAZOIX010000440.1:0-4400 GCA_964579685.1 uncultured Mycobacterium sp. | reverse complement strand
GACCCCGAGCACGATCCCGCCGACCGTCACCCAGCGGGCGAACCGGGGCAGCGCGTCCGCTCCGCCGAGACGGCCGCCGGCGGCGAACGCAGCGAAGAACAGCAGCCACGTGGCGACACCGAGGTGGCGCTCGGGCGTGCCGGTCCAGGTGGGGTATCAGCGCAGGTTCGACGCGGCGTTCGCCGCCGCCAAGCGCGCCGTGGCGAACGGCTCACTGGGTGCCCTGCACACCGTGCGCAGCACGACGATGGATCCGGCTCCCCCGCCGATGGAGTACATCGCGGGCTCCGGCGGGATCTTCCGCGACTGTGCGGTGCACGATTTCGACGTGCTTCGCTGGATCACCGGACAGGAGGCCGTCGAGGTGTACGCGACGGGCAGCGTCGTGGGCGACCCGAAGTTCGCCGAGTTCGGTGACGTCGACACGGCCGCCGTGGTGGTCACATTCGAAGAAGGCACGCTCGGAGTGGTGTCCGCCGCCAGGTACAACGCGCGCGGCTACGACTGCCGCCTCGAGGTGCATGGCGTCAACGACACGGTGGTCGCCGGCTGGGATCACGGTGTGCCGGTCCGGAATGTCGACCTCGACAACAGCTTTCCGCAGGGCCCGGCGCACCACTTCTTCATGGACCGGTTCACCGAGGCATTCCGCGCGGAGCTCAGCGCGTTCGTCGATGTGGTCTCCAACGACGCCACGCCGGCGTGCACGGTGGCCGACGCGGTCGAAGTCGCGTGGTTGGCCGAAGCCGCGACCGAGTCCCTGCAGCGCGGCGTACCCGTCAGCATCAAGGAAGTGAGGTCACGATGAGAATGGCAGGCGCACCCATCTCGTGGGGGGTATGTGAGGTTCCGGGCTGGGGCCATCAACTCAGCGCCGACCGCGTGCTCGCGGAAATGGCCGACGTCGGGTTGTCCGCCACCGAATTGGGTCCCGAGGGCTTCCTGCCGTCGGATCCGGAACAGTTGACCGCATTGCTCGCGGCGAACGGTCTGCGCTGCGTCGGCGTCTTCGCACCCGTGGTGCTCCACGACGCAGGACACGACCCGGTGGCCGACATCACCGGCCCGCTCGACGCGCTGGTCGCATCGGAGGGGGACGTGCTGGTGCTGGCGGCGGCGACGGGCGCCGACGGTTACGATTCGCGGCCCACGCTCGACGAACGCCAATGGTCTGAGCTGCTGACCAATCTCGACCGGCTCGCCGCCGCCGCATCCGAGCGCGGTGTGCTCGCCGTACTGCATCCTCACGTCGGGACCATGGTCGAGACCCGCAGCGATGTGGACCGGATACTGCAGGGCACCAGCATCAAGCTGTGCCTGGACACCGGTCATCTGCTGATCGGCGGCACGGATCCGGTTGCGCTGACGCTGCAGGTGCCGGGCCGGATCGCGCACGCGCACCTCAAGGATGTCGACGCGGCCCTCGCTCATCGGGTACAGGCGGGAGAACTCACCTACACCGAGGCGGTACGGCAGGGCATGTACACCCCGCTCGGCCAGGGCGATGTCGACATCGAGGCGATTGTGACGGCATTGCGCAGCAACGGATTCGATGGCTGGTTCGTGATGGAACAGGACACCATCCTCGGTGGCGAGCCCACCGACGAGGGACCCGTGCGCGACGTGCGCACCAGCGTGGCGTTCATGCACGACGTGTGTGGCCGCGTGCCCGCATGAGCCCCGCATGAGCTTGCGCATCGGCGTGCTGGGGGCCTCCCGCATCGCCGAGTCGGCGATCGTCGCGCCCGCGCACGCTCTGGGTCACCGCCTGGTGGCCGTGGCGGCGCGCGATCCACAACGCGCGCGAGCATTCGCCGACAAGTACGGTGTCGAGCGCGTCGCGGCCACGTACCAGGACGTGATAGACCACCCCGAGGTCGACGTCGTCTACAACCCACTGGCGAACTCGTTGCATGCGCCGTGGAATCTCGCGGCGATCGCGGCGGGTAAACCGGTGCTCTCCGAAAAGCCGTTCGCCCGCAATCGGACTGAGGCGACGACTGTGGCGCAGGCCGCCGACGCGGCGGGGGTCCCCGTGGTGGAGGGCTTCCACTATCTGTTCCATCCGGCGACCCGCCGGGCCCTCGAACTGGCCGGCGACGGCACGCTCGGTGACATCACCCATATCGAGGTGCGCATGGCCATGCCCGAGCCGGACACCGGCGATCCGAGATGGTCGCTCGAGTTGGCCGGCGGCGCCCTGATGGACCTCGGCTGCTACGGGCTGCATGTGCTGCGACAGCTGGGCCATCCGTCGGTCGTGCGGGCGCACGCAAAGGAACACAGCCCCGGAATCGACGCGTGGTGTGATGTCGAGCTTGCCTTGCCCAGTGGCGCAACGGGCTTGAGCGCCAACTCGATGGTGGCCGACGATTACTCGTTCACGATTCAGGTCGTCGGCACCAAGGGCGATGTGTATGTGCACAACTTCATCAAGCCCCATGAGGATGACCGGATCACCGTTCGCACGCCGGCCGGCAGCACCGTCGAACACGTGGGCACGCGTCCCTCGTACACCTACCAATTGGAGGCGTTCGCCGCACACGTACTGCACGGTGCGCCCCTGCCACTGAACACCGCCGACGCGGTCGAGAACATGGCCTACGTCGACGCCGCCTACCGCGCTGCCGGACTGGATCCGCGCTAGCCGCCGTTCGGAACGCTGGCCAGCCGCACGTACGCCGAGGCCGCCTCGGCGCGGTTGGTGGCGTGGAGCTTGCGCAGCACCCGCTTGACATGAGACTTCACCGTGCCCGCCGAGATCACAAGCTCGTCGGCGATCTGCTGATTGGTGCGGCCCGCCGCCATCAGGCGAAGGACCTCGATCTCGCGACGGGTCAAGATCGCCATGACCCGCGTCTGCACCTCGGCCAGCGACTGTGCAGCAGGACTGCGTTCGACCGGTTCGATCTTGGCGAGGTCCAAATCGGCGTCCTGGAGTGCACGGGCGGCCTCGTCGGCAGAGGCCAACGCGCGCCGGACTTCTGCGCGCTGGCGACGCATGCGCTCCAGGAGCACGGTGCGTTCGTAGGCGTACCCGAAGCCCTCGGCGAAGGCCCACACCGTGTCTCGGTCGATCTCGTCGACAAGACGGCCCGAGTAGAGCCGGTCGGCATGCAGGAATCCGATCACCTTGCCAGTGGGCATCACGGGTGCGGCCACATAGGAGTGCGTCAGCGAGAAATCGACGATCGGACGGTTGACGCGCGGATCGTTGCGGGCGTCGCGCACGATCGCTGGTGCGCGGCGGCGGATCATCTGGGTCTCGAGCAGCATGTGATTCAGCGGGGGCGCCACCGATTGCGCGAAGGCGACCATCTTCTCGGCACCTTCGGTGTCGTCGCCGAAATAGGCTGCCTCCATCACCATCCGACCTTCGTGCACGCGAAAGAGCACGGCGCGGTCGAAGCCGCACGACTCGACCAATTCACGCGGCGCGCGGTCGACGATCGTCGCGACGTCGTCGACGACCCGCAACTTGCTGAGCGCTTCCTGCACCGCCAGCAGCGCGAAGGTGCGCCGCCGCGCACCGTCCTCGACCAACTCGCGCTCGAGCGACGCGAGGTCGAGCACGGCATCCAGCGCGTTGAGCGCGTCCTCGTCGCCGAGTCCCTCCAGCGCATCGCGCACGAGCGTCGCCTTGGCATCGACCGCCTCGGACACCACCGCGATGGGGTCCTCGGCCGGGTCGATCTCGCAGCCCTCGAACGCCTCCCGGTAACGGCGCGCAGCGTCGGTATCCTTGGCCGGGCGCGACGCCCAGCCCGGATGATCACCATCGGAGAGGGCGTCGAGCGCGGGCGTTTCGGGCTGTTCACTCACAACACTCACGACAACGACTGTCCTCCGATCGGTACGCGAGGGGGGTGGGAACCGGCAATTCACCTCGTAAGGGGGTACGAGTCCTCCCCAACGGGGGATCGATTTGCTCCGGTGGCTGGAAGAGGCTATTTCCCATGTCATCCACGACCGTTTCGGCCCTCGATCTGCTGACCACGCCCCAGGGCATCGCGAATCCTTATCCGCTGTATGACCAGCTCCGGGCGCTCTCGCCGGTCGCGGGCTACCGTGACTGGCCACCGGGGACCATCCCCGGCGCCGACGAACCCGTCACCGCCTGGGCGCTGTTCCGCTACGACCAGATCTTCGAGGCCGCACGGGACAGCGAGACGTTCTCGTCGCGGGATCCCCTGCAGGAGGCGTCGTCGGCGCCGAGCCTGATGCTGGTCAACACCGACCCGCCCAAGCACGAGGTCGAACGGAAACTGGTCAGCCAGGCGTTCTCACCGCGCAGGGTCAAGCGGCTGGAGGGATGGCTGGACGAACTGGTGCCACGCCTTCTCGACGATCTCGGCGACGGCGACGTCGAAGTGATGGAATTCGCCGCCGAGATTCCCACC
>CAZOIX010000439.1:0-4400 GCA_964579685.1 uncultured Mycobacterium sp. | reverse complement strand
GTCGGGGACCGCGACATCCTGTTGGCGCTCCTCGACGTCGGTGACGGGGTGCCGGTGTGGATCTCCGGTCCGCAGTTCGAGGCGTGGAAGCACACGCAGTTGGTCATCGACGTGGTGCCCGGCAGAGGCGGGGGCTTCAGCGTCGAAGCCCCCGAGGGGATGCGCTTTCTGTCGCGTGGCCGGGCGTTCAGCGATGCTGAAATCCAGTTGCTCGGCCTGCAGACGCCCGTGACCGGGGCCGACTTTGCGCGGGGCGGACGCCCTTCGCCGGCCGGGACGCACATCGTCGCGGACGCCGTCGACGCGTGCGCGGTACCTGGGCGCGGCTAACGGGTTAACGGCGGGTGCCGCAGTATCGTCGAAAGGGTGATACCGCTGCCGCGCCCGCGGTTGCTGACCAGTGCACTGCTGATCGGCACGGCGGTCGGGCTGCTGCTGGGGGTCGGGCTCACGCTGCTGGTGAGCGCCAAGATTCGGCCCGATGTGGCGATCGCCCTCGTCGTCGGAGTGCCCGGTTCCATCGGCATGCTGACCATCCTGTTGTCCCGCACCCGCTGGGTGACCGCCATCGGCGCATTCGTCATCGCCATCGCCCCCGGCTGGTTCGGCGTGCTGGTCGCGATTCAGTCGGTGAACGGTGCCTGACGTGGACCGCGACCTGCTGACCGAAGACACCCAGGAGTTCACACCGACCTGGGACACCGGTGAACTCCAGGCCGTCGATGCGCCGCCGTCGGGCCCGTTGCCTGCGGCTGCCCCTCCGGCGCTCGTGCCGGGTCACTACCAGTACGTCAAGCGCTGGCAGTTCGCCCTTGTCGTGGCCTGCGTATGGGCGATCGCCGCCGTGGCAGGGTGGGGGCTCTACCACTGGTGGTATCACTCGATCGACAAGACCGCGCCGGTGTTCGTCGTGCTGGTTTTCCTGATCCTGTGCACCGTCGCGGGCCTGCTGATCGCCATGGTGCCGAACCGGCCGACAGCGTCGGCTCTGGCGATCGCGTTCACGTCAGCGCCGCTGGCCGCGACCGCGGGCGCCGCGGTGCTGCACGGTCTCTACTTCTGCGAATGGGCCACACGTTGTTTCGTGGGGCTGATCCCTTACTAAGGTTGGGGTGTGACCCACTATGACGTCGTCGTTCTCGGAGCCGGCCCCGGCGGATATGTCGCGGCCATTCGCGCCGCCCAGCTCGGACTGAACACCGCAGTCGTCGAGCCCAAGTATTGGGGCGGCGTGTGCCTCAATGTCGGCTGTATTCCGTCCAAATCGTTGCTGCGCAACGCCGAGCTCTCGCACATCATCACCAAGGAGGCCAAGACCTTCGGCATCAACGGCGAGGCCACCATGGATTACGGGGTGGCATTCGACCGCAGCCGCAAGGTCGCCGACGGCCGCGTCGCCGGTGTGCATTTCCTGATGAAGAAGAACAAGATCACCGAGATCCACGGCTACGGAAAATTCACGGACGCCAACACGATGGAGGTCGACCTCAACGAGGGCGGCACCGAGACGGTCACGTTCGACAACTGCATCATCGCGACCGGCAGCAGCACCCGGCTGGTACCGGGCACATCCTTGTCGGAGAACGTCGTCACCTACGAGAAGCAGATTCTCTCGCGGGAGCTGCCGGGGTCGATCATCATCGCAGGCGCGGGGGCGATCGGCATGGAGTTCGGGTACGTACTGCGCAACTTCGGCGTCGAGGTCACAATCGTCGAGTTCTTGCCGCGGGCGCTGCCCAACGAGGATGCCGAGGTGTCCAAGGAGATCGAGAAGCAGTTCAAGAAGCTCGGCGTGAAGATCATGACCGGGACCAAGGTGGAGTCCATCAGCGATGATGGGTCCACCGTCACCGTCACCGTGAGCAAGGACGGCAAGTCCGAAGAGCTGAAGGCGGACAAGGTTCTTCAGGCCATCGGCTTCGCGCCCAACGTCGAGGGATACGGCCTGGATGTGGCCGGGGTGAAGCTCACCGACCGCAAGGCCATCGGGATCGACGACTACATGCGCACCAATGTGCCGCATATCTACGCCATCGGCGACGTCACCGGCAAGCTCATGCTCGCCCATGTCGCCGAGGCGATGGGAGTGGTAGCAGCCGAAACCATCGCTGGCGCAGAGACTTTGGCGCTCGGCGACTATCGGATGATGCCTCGTGCCACGTTCTGTCAGCCGCAGGTCGCCAGCTTCGGGCTGACCGAGGAGCAGGCCCGCGACGAGGGCTACGACGTCAAGGTCGCGAAGTTCCCGCTCACCGCGAACGCGAAGGCACACGGCCTCGGGGATCCGAGTGGATTCGTCAAGCTCATCGCCGATGCGAAATACGGCGAGCTGCTGGGCGGGCACCTGATCGGGCATGACGTCTCCGAACTTCTGCCCGAGCTGACGCTGGCGCAGAAGTGGGATCTCACTGTCAACGAACTGACCCGCAACGTGCATACCCACCCGACGCTGTCGGAAGCCCTGCAGGAGTGCTTCCACGGCTTGGCCGGCCACATGATCAACTTTTGAGAGCCGCGATCTGGGTCGCCGGAATCGGCGGGTTGGTGCTCGGTCATGTGCTTTGGCTGGCCGGGATCACCGCTGCCACGTCAACCTCGACGATCAGCTCGTGGGTGTTGGCGGTGGCGGCGGCGTCGTTCGCGGTGGGTGCCGTCGTCGGTGCGCTCGGCTGGCGCGCGTACCGGCGCAAGTCGGACGTGTGGGCGGCGTTCCTGCTCGCGTTTCCGGTAGCGCCGGTGCTGTTCTCGCTGGCGGTTCTCGGCGTGACGTATCTGTAGTCGGCTAACTGATCGCCGCCGTCGTTCGCGCGGCGTCGGCGAAGCGGGTAGGGGCCGCCCCCAGCAGCATCTGCGCCACCAACGGGCTGGCCACCAGACCGTGCCGATCGTAGTCGGCGCACATGCAGATGAAGTCGGCCAGCATCTCCAGCGTCCATGGCGGCAGCGGTAGTTCGTTGAGCGCGACGGTCCGTGCCCGGATGGCCTCGCCATCAGACGTGGACAGCTGTGCCGCCATCTCGTTCATGCTCAAACGTTCCGGCCCGGCGAGCTCGAATGTGCCGTATGCCATGGAGGGGTCGGTGACCGCGCGCGCGGCGATCCTCGCGACGTCGCCGACGTCGATCACACTGAACCGGGAGTCGGGATTCCACGGCGAGAGAAGCTGGCCGGCAGGCGAGATCGCGTGATACATCAGGACCGTCTGCGCGTACATCGCGGGTTGCAGGATGACCCACTCGACTCCGTAGTTTCGAATGGCTTCTTCGGCAGCCGACTTTCGAAGATGGTGGCGCAGCGTTGAGGTGTTGGGATGCAGGACCGAATGCAGAACGACGCGGGTCACCCCGGCAGCTGCGGCCGCTCGAGCGGCGATGGCGGCGATGTCGGCCTCATCGGAGACGAACGTGGGCGGGATGATGTAGACGGCGCTGTGCCCCGCCAGCGCGGCGGTCATCGCCTTCATGTCGCGCGGATCGGCGACGGCGATATCGGCGGCGCCGGCCGTTCTGACCGATTCGGAGTTGTCGGCCGTTCGTGTCAGAGCGGTCACCGTTGCTCCCTGTGCCGCCAGCGCGGCGACGATGCGATGACCTGTCTGTCCGGTAGAGCCGCATACGGCGATTCGCATGAAGTCTCCTCGATCGTCCTGGTCCCCGCCTGATCCGGGACTATACCGACGTCGAGGTGAATTTATTCGACAACGTGTCGACTAGTCGGGAAAGTCCAGCGGCACGTTGAGCGTGGTGATCGTCGCCGCCAGCCCGTCGTATTGGGCGGCCAACATGCAGAACTCGATGAGCTGTTGCTTGGTGAGGTGTCTGGCCAGCACGGCCCACGTTTCGGCCGATACCCCGCGGGTGACGACGAACTCGTCGGTGGCCGTGATTAGCGCACGCTGGCGCTCGGTCAGGCCGTTGGCGTCGGGCCCCTCGAAGATCTTGGCCTGGATGTCGGGACCGATACCGCGACTGCGCGCCAGTCGGCGATGCTGCTGCAGTTCGTATTCGCAGTTGCGGAGGTGACCGACACGCAGGATGACGACCTCGGCGTCCTTGACGGGCAGCTTGGACAGCGTTCCGAGCAGCATGGCGCTGTAGGGTGACCATGCCAGGAATAAAAGCCGGTGCTGGCCAAGGACATTGACCAGGCTGAATCGCGGCGCCCGGATCGCTCTGGCGCCGAGCTTGGCGATGACCCAGTTGATCGGCCCGAGTTCCTTGAATCCGCCGGGCGCAATGCGCGCGGGCTCGAGTGCGCTCACCGTCGCGAGTCTAGCTAGGGCTGCTTGACCAAATAGGGCGACACTGTGCTGCGGTGCTCGTCGACGTCCAATGCGCGGCCGAGAGCGGGGAAGGCCCGCTGCGGGCAGTTGTCGCGCTCGCACACGCGGCAGCCCGCAC
>CAZOIX010000438.1:0-4400 GCA_964579685.1 uncultured Mycobacterium sp. | reverse complement strand
GGGCGCGGCCGAGGGCGGCGGGCGGCGGTTCGGTGGCCGAGAACACCAGCGAGAACGACCCGGAATCGAGCACCAGATCGGTGTCGCTGACATAGCCGGACATGCGCCGCGGTGTCAGACCCGTACCTGCGAGTACCTGGAAGCCCAGATAGGCGCTGCTGCCCCGGGTGCCGGTCACCCGGTAGGTACGGTCCCCGCGGATCATCGCCAACAGATAGCGGCCGTCGGGGTTGGGGCCGCCGATCATCCGCGTGTCCGAGCACATGTCGAAGAACGCGGGACGTTCGGAGTCGGCCTGAACGGACAGCTCGGCACACAGTCCGGTCACCTTCGCCACCACCTGTAGACCCTCGATCAACTCGCGCTCGTCGATCGCGTCCTCGGCCACGGTCTTGGTGAGATCGGCCAGCATCTGCTGGACGAACCGCCACGATTCCAGGGTTTTCGGCGCGGCGGCATTGCCTCCCGTATCCATGTGAGACATAGTCTCATTATGGACGTAGTATCACCAGCGATACCGCGAGAAAGTCTCACGGTCCGCAAGCAGCGGGCGACGCGGGCTCGCATCGCCGCGAAAGCGGCGCAACTGGTGACCGAGGTCGGCCTGGCGGGTGCGACGGTCGAACAGATCGCCGCGGCGGCCGAGGTCGGGCGCGCCACGTTCTTCCGCTACTTCAGCTCGAAGGAAGATGCCGTCGCCGAGGGGGCGACCACCCGGTGGCTGGACGCGATCACCGTGGCGATCGCGGCACAACCGGCGGAGCTGTCGGCGGTCGGGGCCGTGATGGCGGCGTTCGCGGACCTGGGGGACGGCTTCGACGCCGTCGCCGAAGAGGTTCGTGAGCTGGCGACGCTGACCCGGTCCACACCCGTGCTGAGCGCCTGGACGCTGCAGATCTATCTGCGGTACGAGGCGGTGATCGCCGATCTGGTGGCTGCTCGGCTCGGCGTCGTGACGGCCGACGATCCGCGGCCGCGGCTGGTCGGGGCGATGGCGATGGCGTCGGTGCGGATCGCGCTCGACGACTGGCTGGTACACGGAGGATCGCTACCCGCCCGGGTGCGGTCGGCGCTGTCGTCGCTGCACGTCGAGTAGGCCAGCTCGATCAACGGCGATGCGTGCCGATCAGCCGACTATTCTGGCGTCATGGCTGTTCGTACCGCTCTTCGCCCCGGCGTGGTCTCTCCCATGCTGCCGGTGCCACGCTCGATCGCCCGTCCCGAGTACGTGGGCAAGGCGACGGCGCAAGAGGGGAGTGAGCCCTGGGTGCAAACCCCGGAGGTCATCGAGAAGATGCGCGTCGCCGGCCGTATCGCGGCGGGTGCGCTGGCCGAGGCGGGTAAGGCCGTCGCGCCGGGCGTCACCACCGACGAACTGGACCGCATTGCCCACGAGTACATGGTCGAGGCCGGGGCCTATCCGTCGACCCTGGGCTACAAGGGGTATCCGAAGTCCTGCTGCACCTCGCTGAACGAGATCATCTGCCACGGCATCCCCGACTCGACCGTCGTCGAGGACGGCGACATCGTCAACATCGACGTCACCGCCTACATCGACGGTGTGCACGGCGACACCAACGCCACATTTCTTGCGGGCAACGTATCCGAGGAGCACCGCCTGCTGGTCGAGCGCACCCATGAGGCCACGATGCGGGCGATCAAGGCCGTCAAACCCGGCCGTGCCCTTTCGGTCGTCGGCCGTGTCATCGAGTCGTATGCAAACCGATTCGGCTACAACGTGGTTCGCGACTTCACCGGCCACGGCATCGCCACCACGTTCCACAACGGGTTGGTGGTACTGCACTACGACCAGCCCGCGGTGCAGACCGTGCTCGAACCCGGAATGACGTTCACGATCGAGCCGATGATCAACCTCGGCACGCTGGACTACGAGATCTGGGACGACGACTGGACCGTCGCCACCAAGGACAAGAAGTGGACCGCGCAGTTCGAGCACACGCTGGTCGTCACCGAGGACGGCGCCGACATCCTGACGGTCATCGACTGACCCGCTCGATTGTGAATCCGTCGACGCTGGGACGCACATTTCCGACGCCAGATTCACAGTCGAGGAACGGTTCGGCGTTGTTGGTCGCCGGCACCACCTCCGACGCCGGTAAGTCGATGGTCGTCGCCGGACTGTGCCGGGTGCTGGCGCGCAAGGGTATTCGCGTCGCGCCGTTCAAAGCGCAGAACATGTCCAACAACTCGGCGGTGACGACCGAGGGCGGTGAGATCGGCCGGGCGCAGGCGATGCAGGCCAGGGCCGCCGGACTGGCGCCCAGTGTCCGTTTCAACCCCGTACTTCTCAAGCCCGGCGGTGACCGCACCTCGCAACTGGTGGTCCGCGGCAGCGTGGTCGACAACGTCAGCGCTGGTGACTACTTCACCCATCGTGAGTGGCTTGCGGGCGTCGTGGCCGACGAATTGGCCGCCTTGAGAACCGAATTCGATGCGGTGCTCGTCGAAGGCGCCGGTTCGCCTGCCGAGATCAATCTGCGGTCAACGGATATCGCCAACATGGGGCTGGCTCGTGCGGCAGATCTTCCGGTCGTGGTCGTCGGCGACATCGATCGCGGTGGATTGCTGGCGCACTTCTTCGGCACGGTCGCGGTGCTCGCACCGCAAGACCAGCGACTCATCTGCGGATACCTGGTCAACAAGTTCCGCGGTGATCCCGCGCTTCTGACCCCTGGGCTGACGCAGCTATACGACCTGACTCACCGGCCCACCTACGGCGTGATCCCGTACTGCGACGGGCTCTGGCTCGACGCCGAGGATTCCGTCTCCGTGCTCGCCCAACGCGTCGTCGGCGACCCGCAGACGCCGCGCGGACGCGAGTGGCTGAGGGTCGCGGCGGTGCGGCTGCCGCGCATCTCCAACTCGACGGACGTCGAGGCCTTGGCGTGTGAGCCCGGTGTCTTGGTGCGCTGGGTCAGTGATCCCGCCGACCTGGCAGACGCCGACGTGGTGGTCCTGCCCGGAAGCAAGTCGACCGTGTCGGACCTGGCCTGGTTGCGCGAGCGTGGTCTGGCGGACGCCGTCGTGACTCACGCGCAACAGGGCAAACCCCTGCTCGGCGTCTGCGGTGGATTCCAGATGCTCTGCCGCCGGATCGAGGACACGGTCGAGTCACGGGCGGGCCGCGTCGACGGGCTGGCGATCCTCGACGCCGACATCGAATTCGACGTCGACAAGACGCTGTGCCATCACGATGGGCCGCCGTACGGCTACGAAATCCACCATGGTCGCCTGAGCCGATCGACCGAGGCCGATTGGCGGGAACTCGACACCGCGGTCGGCGTTCGCCGCGGCGCTGTCTACGGCACCCATTGGCACGGCCTGCTCGACAACGACGACGTGCGGCGGGACTGGCTCGCTGCCGCCGCTGCCGCCGCGGGCCGCCGCGGATTCGTGGTTGCCGACGACACCGACGTCCGCGCCCGCCGGGATGCCCAACTGGATGTGATGGCCGACCTGAACACCAGCCATGTGGACGTCGACGCCATGATCGCGCTACTGGAGCACGGCGCCCCGGGACTGCCCTCGATCGCCACTAAGCTGATTCCATGACCTGGCGCAATGTGCTGGTCCTCGGTGCCGTGGCACTACTCGCGGGGGCCTGTGCCCAGCCGATCGCAGGCACGGCCACCTGGCCGGGAGCCCGACTGGACAAGATTCTGCTGACCCCGGCGGACTTCCCCGAGGGTGTGCAGTACGAGCGCCTCGAACGAGAGCCCGGCCAGGCCGACGGTGCCGGCGCACCACCGGCGATGCTGTCGCGGCCCGAAGGGTGCTCTGACGGGCTGACCCGGGTGATCGCCGACTCCGCCGAACGGGGGCCGGGCAGCGCAGCGGAATACCTCGTCGGCTACGACGGTGCGCGGATGGTGATCACGGTGTTGTCGTGGCGACTGGACCTCGACAAGTTGGCCGCGGTCGCCGATCGGTGTGCCAACTTCGAGGCATACTTCGATCCGTCGACACCCGGTATTCCGATGACCACCACCAGACTGCAGACACCGCAGACCGACGCGCTGGTGTACGAGCAGACCATGCGGTTGAGCGCCACACCCGAACATGTCTACTTCTCGTTCGAGAACATCGGGGACACAGCGGTGTTCGGGGTCGCGTTTCCGACACCCAATCCGTCGATTCCCGTCAAAGGTTCGCTGCCGCAGACGTTTCTGGATATCACGGCGAAGCAGGCCGACCGCGCGCGCTCGGCCTGAAGTCTGCGTCAGCTCGCGGCGAAAACCACCCGCTGCAGCGGTGACCGCAGGTAGCGTGGCCGAATGCCGCCCACCACGGTCACTGTCGACGGCATCGGCGTGTCCGTCGATGTGGCCGGCCCCGACAAGGGGTCTGTCGTCGTGGTGCTGGGCGCTGCCCATCATGCC
>CAZOIX010000437.1:0-4401 GCA_964579685.1 uncultured Mycobacterium sp. | reverse complement strand
CCCCATGCCCCTCGGCGATCGTCGGCTGCCCCGTAGGATTTATCGGGGCGAAGGAGTCGAAGGAGGCCTTGATCGCGCTTGCCGCCCGGTACGACGTCGACATCCCCTACGTGACGATCCGGGGTCGGCGCGGAGGATCCGCGATCACGTCGTCCGCGGTCAACGCGTTGGCTTCGGAGGCCGAATGACCAGTTCCGTGACTCCAGGCCGGTTCTATGGTGTGGGGCTGGGCCCAGGCGATCCCGAGTTGATCACTCTCAAGGGCGCGCGAGTCATCCGTGAGGCAGATGTCGTCGCGTACCACGCCGGCGTGAACAAGCAGTCGTACGCGCGAAGCATCGCGGCCGGGCTCATCGGTAGCGGTGTGCTCGAAGAGGAACTGCGCTACCCGATCACGACGGGCACCACCAACCATCCCGGTGGCTACGCGGGGGCGCTCGCCGACTTCTACGAACATTCCGCTGCGCGTTTGGCCGCCCATCTAGACGCCGGTCGAACCGTTGCGCTCCTCGCCGAAGGGGACCCGCTGTTCTACGGCTCCTACATGTACATGCACGATCGCCTCAGCGCGCGCTATCGGACCGAGGTGGTCCCCGGTCTACCGGCGTTCGCTGCCGCTACCGCCGCTACCGCCTCGCCGCTTGTTCGACAGTCCGACGTGCTCACCGTGCTGCCCGGCACCCTGCCCGAAGCAGAACTAGCTCGCCGGCTCGCGGACACCGACGGTGCCATCATCATGAAACTCGGCCGCACGTTCCCTGCGGTACGCCGGGCACTCGCGGCCGCAGGACGGCTCTCCCACGCGCTCTACGTCGAGCGGGCGAGCCACCCGGAGCAACGCTGGATGCCAGTGGCCGACGTCGCCGAGAATTCGGTGCCCTACCTGTCACTCATCGTCGTCAACGGTGATTCTCTGAATGGACGACGCTCACGAATCCCCGGCGTGGAGGCCGCCGCTTCAGTCGAACCGTCCGTCAATGCCGCGGAACTCCTCGTCGTCGGGCTCGGTCCCGGACCGGAAGGATGGCTCACTCCCGAAGCGATGGTCGCACTCTCAGACGTCGCGCATGTCGTGGGCTACGCCCCGTACGTCGCGCGCGTTCCGCAGCGCGAGGGCCTGCAGCGCCATGCCTCCGGAAACACTGTCGAGGTCGACCGCGCGCGCCATGCCCTCGAACTCGCCAGCAGGGGCGAGCGCGTCGCGGTCGTCTCCGGTGGTGACGCCGGGGTATTCGGCATGGCTGCAGCGGTTTTCGAAGTGGCGCAGGACGAGCGCTTCAACCACGTGCCGATTCGCGTTCTGCCCGGCGTGTCTGCCGTGCAGGCGGTGGCCGCGCGAGCGGGCGCACCGATCGGCGCGGACTTCGCCGTCATGAGCTTGTCCGACCGGCTGAAGCCCTGGTCTGTGATCGATGCCCGTCTGCGGGCCGTCGCCGACGCCGATCTGGTGCTGGCGATCTACAACCCGGCCTCTCGTGCCCGGCCCGATCAGATCGCGGTGGCCAGGAAGGTCCTGCTCGAACACCGCTGCGCGGACACCGTCGTCGTGGTGGGCCGCGACGTCGGGCGAGCCGAGGAATCGCTGACCCTCACCACCCTCGGCGAACTCGATACCGACACGATCGACATGAAATGTCTTCTCCTCGTTGGCTCGTCGGCCACACGCGTGACGTCATCGGGAAGAGTGTGGACGCCGAGGTGGGTTCGGTGAGTTCCGAACCATCGAATGCTGACCTGGACGTTTACTTCGTCGGTGCGGGGCCTGGCGCTGCAGACCTGCTTACTGTGCGCGCCACGCGGTTGCTACGAGCAGCCGATATCGTCCTCTATCCCGGCACCTATCTCGATTCCGACGTGCTCGAGAGCTGCTCTCCGACAGCCGACTTCGTCGACACTCAGAACCTCGACCTCGACGCCATCGCGACCCGCGTCATCGAAGGCCACCGAGCCGGTCTGCGAGTAGTGCGGCTGGTTTCCGGGGATCCGTCGCTCTACAGCGCGTTGTCCGAACAGACCAGGCGGCTCGACGCGGCGGCCGTGCCATGGCAGGTGGTGCCCGGTGTAGCGGCCTATGCCGCAGCGGCTGCCCGGGTCGGCCGCGAACTCACCGTCCCTCTGGTCGCGCAATCGGTGGTGCTCACCCGTGTCCAACATCAGTCCACCGCCATGCCGGAGTCTGAGTCGCTGGACGCGTTCGCCGCCACGGGGGCGACGTTGGTGTTGCACCTGGCGATCACCCGCACCCGCGAACTCATGGCCCGGCTTGAGCCGACCTACGGCGCGAAGTGTCCCGCCGTCGTCGTCTACCGCGCGTCACAGCCCGGCGAACGAGCCCTGCGCGGCACTGTTGCCGACATCGCCGATCAGGTCGAGTCGGCCGGTTGGCGCCAGGCCGCCGTGATACTCATCGGTCGCGCGCTCACCGAGCGCCTCGATCCGCTCGCTGGCGAAAGCTACCTCTACGGCCCCGAACGCGACCGCTCTGCCACGCACGTCGGAGGGCCCAGATGATCACCACGAAGAAGGCTTTCGGAACTCCAAACGTGGGCACTGTGCGCGATCTCTACGGCACCATTTTCCGGCGCCGTGACACCCGCAGGGAGTTCACCGGCGCGCCGGTGGCACCCGACGTACTCGAACGCATTCTGATGGCCGCTCACGCCGCACCGTCCGTGGGCATGTCTCAACCGTGGGACTTCGTCGTGGTTCGGTCGCCGCGGACGCTGGTCAGCTTTCGCAACCACGTGACCCAGGAGCGCGACGCCTTTGCCCGCATGCTGACCGGCGAGCGGGCCGAAAAGTTCTCGCGTATCAAGATCGAGGGCATCTGCGAATCGCGGCTCGGAATCGTCGTCGGCTACGACTCGACCCGCGGAGGGCCGAAAGTTCTTGGCCGTCATGCGATTGACGACGCCGGCCTCTACTCGGTGGTGTGCGCCATCCAGAACCTGTGGCTCGCGGCGACGGCCGAGGGGCTCGGCGTCGGATGGGTCTCGTTCTACCGCGAACCATTCCTTCGGTCACTGGTGGGCATGCCCGACCATGTGCGCCCGGTGGCATGGCTGTGCGTCGGTTGCGTCGCCGAACTGCCCGACGTTCCCGATCTGGAACGCTACGGCTGGCGGGACCGCTCGACGCTGCAGTCAGTGGTGCACGAGGAGCGCTACACGCCTCGCTGAGCGGTGAACGCCCACTGAGTCACTGTCCGGGCGGGCGTCCAACAAGTGAAGCTCCCCACCGGCGCGACGTGCTCGACGTGGATCCGGACGAGTTCGCCGCCGTGTTCGCGGTAGGCGCCGGCAAGCAGCACCTCGGTCTCCACCGTCACCCCATGCACCACGAGCCGCGAGCCGGGACGCAGTGCATCCAAACAGGTGTAAAGAACCCCGGGTCGCGTTGCCCCTCCGCCGATGAATACGGCGTCAGGCTCGGGCAAGCCTGCCAACGCCTCGGGTGCGCTGCCGTGGACGACCTCGAGGGTGGGCACCCCGAGGCGGCGTGCGTTGCGGCTGATTCGCTCCGCGCGGGCGTCGTTCGTTTCGATCGCGATCGTCCGACACGTCGGGTGAGCGCGCATCCACTCGATGCCGATCGAGCCGGCACCGGCGCCGACGTCCCACAGCAGTTGACCCGGCGTCGGCATCAAGCGTGCGATTGCCGCGGCGCGGATATCGCGCTTGGTGAGCTGGCCATCGTGTTCGTACAGGTCATCCGGCAGCCCCGGCGCCCACCCCGCAGTTAATGAACCCGCGAGCTCCAGCGCCACGACGTGCAGTCGCGAAGGGACAGCCGCAAACGCGGAAGGTTTTGTGTCCGTTCGTGTCTCGGAAGCACTTCCGAGGTCACCGAGAAGGATCATGCGGCTGGAGCCGTACCCATGGTCGACGAGCAACTGAGCCAACGCCGCTGGTGTGTGCTCATTGCTTGACAGCACCAGCACACGTCGTCCCGGCGCCAGCTCACGAAGTACCGCATGGGGGTCACGCCCCACGACGCTCACCACGACGGTCGACTCGGCCGACCAGCCCAGCCGCGCGCGGGCCAGCGACGCGGAGGACACGTGCGGTATCACCCGCACCCGATCGGCGCCGAGCACCTCGACGAGTGTGCTGCCGATTCCACTGACCATTGGATCTCCTGACGCCAGAACGGCGATCCGCTGTCCGGAGAATTCCTCAAGCCACCCCGGCAACGAAGGACGCAACGGCGTCGGCCACGTCCGCCGCTGCTGGAGGTTCGATTCGGGGAGCAGTCCCAGTTGACGCGGGGCTCCAATGACGACGTCGGCGTCCAACACCTCGGCGCGGGTGGCATCGGTCAGTCCCGCCCAGCCATCCGCGCCGATACCGACGACTGTCAGACGCACGTCAACGGGCGGCATGGGTTTCTACCATGTCAAGC
>CAZOIX010000436.1:0-4403 GCA_964579685.1 uncultured Mycobacterium sp. | reverse complement strand
CGCCGAGCAGCCACAGCCCCTGCTGGTCCTGGTGGCGTACGGGGCCGTCGATCACTGCCTTCGTCATCAACGGGATCGCCACGGTGGCAACAAGGCTCGACAGCGCGATCACCACCATCGCGATCCAGCGGACGCGGTAGGGCATCAGATAGGGCAGCATGCGCCACAGATCCGAGCTCGGCCGTACGCGCCGGGGTGGCGGCGCAATCGCGGGCGCCGCGCGAAGCGCGTTTTGCGAGTCGGTCACTTAGTACATCTTCCCATTGCCTGCAAATCGTTAACCTGCCGGAGAAACCGTAAAACCTCAACAAACATTGAGGTCAAATGCTTCCGGTGTGTTGACCATCGTCGGCTAGAGGTCCGACAGCGTCGCCATACCTGACCTAGCGGTCGTCGCGATGGGTCTTCTGCAGTTCCTCTTCGGCCTGCTCCAGGGCCTCTCGCGCCGCCCGCAGCCGCGCGAGCAGATCGTCGGTCTCGTGTTCCTTGCGGTCGACCGCCCGGGCTTCCTCCATGGCGTTGAGCACGATCCCGATGAACAGGTTGAAGATCAAGAAGCTGGCCAGCAGCACATAGCTGATGAAGTACAGGATCGTCCACTGCGACACCTGCTGACCCATGGCGACGTTGTCGGGGAAGTTCTCGAGGCTGAGCATGACGAACATCGTCAGCATCGCGAAGCCGACGTTGCCGTAGTTGGCCGGATCTGCGTCGCTGAACAGCACCCAGCCGAGCATCCCGTAGATGAAGATCAACACAAACGTCGCGGCGGCCAACGAAGCGATCCCCGGCACGCTCCTACCGGCGGCCGACACGAGCAGGCGCAGGTCGGGCAGGAAGCGCACGAGGCGCACGATGCGCAGCAGACGCACCAGTCGCAGCAGCATCGCATTCGCGCGCAGTGCGGGTACGAAAGATGCGACGACGACGACGAAGTCGAAGATGTTCCAGCCGTCTTTGACGAATTCGCGTGGGTTCCAACGGTATGCCGTCAGCCGGATCAGCAGTTCGACGACGTAGATGCCGAGGATGATGTTGTAGATGGTGCCGAACAGGGGTTCATACCGGCCCGCGACGTCGGCATAGGTCCCCATGCCCAGCACGATCGCGTTGACGACGATCACCGCGACGATGGTGAGCTCGAAGTTGCGGTTGGAAATCAACGCGCGACAGAGATCCGGGATCGAGCGCGACGTCGGCCCCGGTTGCGGCGCCCGTTCGGGCGGCGGCGCCCCGACAGCATCCGGCGATGTGACCGTCACCCTATGTAAATAGCAGTCCGCAGGTCGGTTTGCCAGACGTCGCACTCGTCTTTTTTCGGCCGCGTCAAACGATCCCGAAATAGCCGATGACGCCGGCGCCCAACACCACCAATAGCGGGTTGGTTTTGGTGAAAACGAAGATCGCCGTGCAGATCGCGGTCAGCAGGTAGGCCCGCCAGTCGTGGTCGGCGGTCCGGCTCATCACCAGCGAGGTGGCCATGATCAGGCCGACGGTCAACGGTGCGAAGCCCTTCTCGACGGCGATGCGCCACTTCGACTTCTGTGCCTTCTGCCAGAACAGCGTCACCGTGTACATGAGCGAGGCCGCCGGGACGATCATCGCGACAGTGGCGATGAGGCCGCCGAGGATGGCGCCGGGAATACCGCCGACCGACAGCCCGGCGCCGTAGCCCACCAGGGTCACGATCAGGATGCTGGGGCCCGGTGCGGTCTGGGAGATGGAGAAGATGTCGGCGAATTGGGCGTTGGTCATCCAGTGATGGCCGGCGACCGCCTGACGATGCATGTCGGGCAGCACCGCGTTGCCGCCGCCGATCGAGAGCAGCGACAGCCCGGCGAACATGCCGGCCAGCTGCAGGTAGGTGCTCATGGCGCCGTTGCCGCACGGTTTCTCGGCCATGCCCACAGCAGCGACAGCGGTGCGACGATCAGCAGCGTCAGCGGCAGGGGCAGGCGCACGAGCCCGTTCAACACGAACGCCGCACCGAAGAGCACGATCGGTACCAGCCCCGTCAGGCATTTCCTGCCGGTCTGGATCACCATGGCCAGTGTCAGGGCGACGGCCGCGGCCGACGCGCCGTGCAGGACCCCCTTGACCGCGGCCTGCTCCTTGAAGCGGAAGTACAGGAAAGCCATCACGAGGACGATGACGACAGGCACGAAGCACAGACCGGACAGGGCCGCCAGCACGCCAGGAAGTCCGCGCATCTTGCTGCCCGCAAAGACGGCCATGTTCACCTGATTCGCGCCGGGCAGGATCCGGCACATCGTCATGGCAGACAGGAACTCCTCTTCGCCGAGCCACCGCTTTTCGACGACGAGCACCTCGCGCGACCAGGCCGACAGGCCGCCGCCGAACGAGGCCAGCGCGATGTGGTTGAACGTCAGCGCCAGCTCGGTCAGCGACACCTTCTCGTGCGCCGGTTCGGGCTCACTCATGCATGAGTTCGTGATCGTGTGGAAAGTCGTCCTCATGGTGGTGAGACGGTTCCAACGGATCCGGTGGTTCGTAGTGATGCGACAGTTCCCAGTCCGCGTCGAACACCTGCTTCAGACGTGCCGCCGTCGGCGCGTCCGAAATGAGTATGCCCAGTTCACGGCGGAGGTCGAAGGCGCTGCGGTCGATGTTCATCGAGCCGACCAGCGCGCGCTCCTCGTCGACCAGCAACAGCTTGGCGTGCACCCGCAGATTCTTCTGCTTGTGCACCTTCACGCCGAAGCGGCGCAGCGTGCGCAGCGACGCGAAGGTGTCGAGGATGTCCCACTCGCTGATGCCGTGCCTGCCTCCACAGAGCACCCGCACCTTCACGCCGCGATCGACCGCGGCCGCGATTCGCTCGAGGATGACGGCGTCGACGTATTTGGGGTGCTGGATGTCCAGTCGAACCTTGGCGGTGTCGATGAATTGCGCCATGTGGTAGCGGGAATTGGAGTTGCTCCAGAGCAAGCCCTCGTACGCGGAGCACGTCCAGTCCAGTTCCCGCCAATCGGCGTCGAAGACTTCGACGATCTGCGCGACGTGCACGGGATCGTGGGTGATCACGCCGTAGTCGCGGGTGAGCGTGAAGTACTTCGTGCACAAGTTGAAGGTGGCGACCAGAGCGGCCGTATCGTCGGCCACGATCGATTTCTCATGCGTGACATAGAACTTGGGGTTGGACCACCGCACGGCGATACCGGCGTCGGCGAACCTTTGGAACGTCTCGTCGTTGGCTCTGTCGCCTCCCGATCGCGCGGGGTTGAGCATCACCCTCACCTCGACGCCGGCATCGCGGCGTTCGATGACCGCCTCGATCAAGATCTCTTCAGTGAAGGTGAATTGTTTGATGAGAAGTGAGTTCTGCGCCGAGGAGATCAAGTCGCGGACCGGTTCCACCCCGTCGTCGGGCTCGACGATCAACCGGGGCGGAGGCACTGGCACAAGTGGAGGATGCTAGCAGCGCAGGTATTTGCCCGCTTTGCTATCACGCGATCGTTTCGCCGGGCGTGACACGGCGGTGACAAGACCGTCGCAACGGCGAGACCGCCGCACCTACGCGCCTGACACATGGGGCGGACGCCATCAGGCAAGATTGTGGCCATGGACGCAGCCTCACCCCGGGTGCTCGTGGTCGACGACGACCCCGATGTGCTTGCCTCACTCGAGCGCGGACTACGGCTGTCCGGCTTCGACGTGTCCACCGCGATCGACGGCGCAGAGGCGCTGCGCAGCGCGACGGAGACCCGCCCCGATGCCATCGTGCTCGACATCAACATGCCGGTGCTCGACGGCGTCAGCGTGGTCACCGCGCTGCGCGCCATGGACAACGACGTTCCCGTCTGTGTGCTGTCCGCCCGCAGTTCGGTCGACGACCGGGTGGCCGGGCTGGAGGCCGGGGCCGACGATTACCTGGTCAAGCCGTTCGTGCTCCAGGAACTGGTCGCGCGGGTGAAGGCGCTGCTCCGCAGGCGCGGTTCGACCGCGACGTTCTCATCCGAGACCATCCAGGTCGGCCCGCTGGAGGTCGACATCCCCGGCCGCCGCGCCCGGGTCAACGGCGTCGACGTCGACCTCACCAAGCGCGAGTTCGATCTGCTCGCCGTGCTGGCCGAGCACAAGACCGCCGTACTCTCGCGGGCCCAGCTACTCGAGCTGGTGTGGGGATACGACTTCGCCGCGGACACCAATGTGGTCGACGTCTTCATCGGGTATCTGCGCCGCAAGCTCGAGGCGGGCGGGGCGCCGCGGCTGCTGCACACCGTGCGGGGAGTGGGATTCGTCCTGAGGACCCAATAGTTCGATGAGCCTGCTGACTCGCGTTTTCCGCCGGACCCCGTCGCTTCGGCAGCGAGTCGCGTTCACCAGCGCCATCGCCGGTGCGATCGTCGTGGTCATCGCCGGCACCGTCGTCTGGTTCGGCA
>CAZOIX010000435.1:0-4408 GCA_964579685.1 uncultured Mycobacterium sp. | reverse complement strand
GAACTGGCCGACGCAGCGATGCGACAGGGTCTCGCACTGCAGCGGCACGATCACGTCGTCGGCCGCTGTCAGCCCGTTGAGCGTGAGCACGCCCAGCGACGGCGGGCAGTCGACGATCACGACGTCGAATCGGTCGGCCACCTTGGCCAGTGCGCGCTTGAGGGCGTATTCGCGGCCGGCCCGCATCAACAACATGGCCTCGGCTCCGGCCAGGTCGATGTTGGCGGGCAGCAGCGTCATCCCTTCCGACGTCTCGACCAGCGCCGCATCCGTCTCGACCTCCCCGAGCAGCACCTCGTGGATCGACATCGGCAGCTTGTCGGGGTCCTGACCCAAGGAGAACGTCAGACAGCCTTGGGGATCGAGATCGACGAGCAACACCCGCCGGCCCTTCTCCACCATCGCCGCACCCAACGACGCCACCGTCGTCGTTTTGGCGACCCCACCCTTTTGATTGGCGACCGCAAGTACCCGCGTCACTCTTTCATCCTGGCACGCCCACGAACGCGACGACCGGACGTGGGGCAGAATCGCGAGGGTGAGTGTCGAGCAGCACCGCCTGCTACTGCTTCGCCATGGCGAGACGGAGTGGTCACTTTCGGGACGACACACCGGCCGCACCGACCTCGATCTCACCGATGCGGGTCGCGAGCAGGCCAAGCTGGCCGCCGATGCGCTGTCCGTGCTGACCCTCGACAATCCGTTGGTGGTGTCCAGTCCGCGGCACCGCGCGCTCATCACCGCCGAACTCGCCGGCCTGACGGTCGACGAGGTGTCTCCCCTTCTGGCGGAATGGGATTACGGCGACTATGAGGGCCTCACCACGAAGGAGATCCGGCAGACCGTGCCCGACTGGCTGGTGTGGACAGACGGGTGTCCAGGTGGTGAATCCACCCAGCAGGTCAGCGACCGTGCCGACCGTGCGATCGAATTCGCACTGGAGCAGCTGAATTCGCGCGATGTCCTGTTCGTCGGCCACGGCCACTTCTCCCGGTCGGTGGTCACGCGCTGGGTGGAGCTACCCATCTCGGAGGGCATCAGGTTTGCGATGGTGGCCGCATCGATCGCCGTATGCGGACATGAACACGGCGTGCGCCAGATCAGCGCACTGGGACTGACGGGCCATCGCCACCCGTGCCTGCCGGCATGACCCGCGAACCGTCGTTCGTCCTCACGTCGAACGGCAGCGCCGTGATCGCCGAAGGTGTCCATACCGCATTCCCGAGAGTGGCCGAGGCAAGGGCGGCGCTCGCATCGCACAGTGCTCCAATTATTGTGGGCGCGTTGCCGTTTGACATGTCCAAACCCGCGGCGCTCATTCGGCCCCAGGCGGTTCAGTTCCTCGATGCGCTGCCGGAATGGCCGTTGCGCTCGCTACCGCCGGTGCATGTGTCCGAGACACTGCCGCCGCTGGACGAGCATCGGTCCCGCATCGCCACCGCACTGGCGCGCCTGCGCGATCCGGCCAGCGGGCTGCACAAGGTCGTACTGGCCCGCGCGTTGCGACTGCTCGCCGATGGCCCGCTGGACGCGCGCACGATCCTGCACCACCTTGTCGCCCAGGACCAGGCGGCCAACGCCTATCTCGTCGATCTGACCGCGGCCGGTGGCGGGTATTCGGGGACGGCGCTCATCGGTGCCAGCCCAGAGCTCCTGGTGGCACGGCAGGGTGACCGCATGGTCTGTGCGCCGTTCGCCGGCTCGGCGCCACGACGGCATGATCCCGCGGCCGACGAGGCGAGCGGCGCGGCGCTGGCATCGTCGGCGAAGAACCGACACGAACATCAGCTCGTCGTCGACGCGGTGGCGAAAGCGCTTGATCCGCTGTGCACGGACCTGGAGATCGCGGCCGAACCGAAGCTGAACAAGACCGCTGCGGTATGGCACCTCTACACCCCGATCAGCGGACGCCTACGTGAAAACACCACTACCGCACTTGATTTGGCGATCGTGCTGCATCCCACACCCGCGGTCGGCGGCGTGCCGACCGAGGCGGCCTCGGGCCTGATCAACGAACTCGAAGGCGACCGCGGGTTCTACGCAGGCGCGGTCGGTTGGTGCGATCAGCGCGGAGACGGCCGCTGGGTGGTGTCCATCCGCTGCGCGCAGCTGTCGGCCGATCGCCGCACCGCATACGCCTATGCCGGCGGTGGGATCGTCGCGGAATCCGAACCCGACGACGAAGTCGACGAAACCACAACGAAATTCAGGACGATCCTCACGGCTCTCGGCGTCGAGACGTGACCGGGCTCATCCGCCCCGCGCGACCGGGCGACGAGACCGAACTGACGGCGATGGTCTACGAGCTCGCGGAATTCGAGCATTCGGTCAACCAGTGCACGCTCACCGAGGCGCGACTGACCGCCGCGTTGTTCTCCGCCGTTCCCTCCGCGTGGGCGCACATCGCGGAGGTGGACGGCAACGCCGCCGCGTGCGCGATCTGGTACCGCACCTTCTCCACCTGGGAGGGCGTAGCGGGTGTCTATCTCGAAGATCTGTTCGTCCGACCCGCGTTTCGCAGGCTGGGACTGGCGCGAAAGCTGCTGGCCACGCTCGCCCGAGAGTGCCTCGACACGGACGGCGCCCGGCTGGAGTGGGCTGTGCTGGACTGGAACGTCAACGCCATCGCGCTCTACGACGCCGTCGGCGGCAAGCCGCAGCGCGAGTGGATCACCTACCGGGTGTCCGGTCCGGAGTTGTCGGCGCTCGCCGGCGAGTCGTGAGCCCCTGCCCATTGCAGGGCTGACGGGCTGAACAGCAGCGCCAGGATCGCCACCGCGATGACCGCTACGGCGCCGCCAGGCAGCCACCGCCCTGATCCGACCGCGACGTAGTAGGCCACCCCCAACAGGATCAGCTGTGCGAACACCGACAAGCCGCGGCCCCACCGTCGTCCCGTCCACAACGCCCATCCGGCGGCGAAGACCGCCGAACCCATGATGACGAACCACGCCGCGGTGCCGAACTTGTTCATCCCGGGCTCGTCAGTGCCGAGCAGCCCGCTCACGAGATACCAGACCGCGGCCACCACACCGACGAGACCTTCCAGCGACACGAGGATTGCTGCCTGACGCACGGTCGCCGGCGAGGGAACGGTCACGCCCTCGAGGGTAGAGGTTGAGCCCGGGCAGTTAGATAGGGTCGTCAGCTGTGCGCGCCGTGCTGATCGTCAACCCCAATGCGACGTCGACGACCCCGGCCGGGCGTGACCTGCTGGCCCATGCGCTCGAGAGCCGGGTCAAGCTCACCGTCGTCCACACCGATCACCGCGGCCACGCCGTCGAGATAGGTCGCGATGCGACCCGCGACGGCGTGGAGGTGGTGATCGTGCATGGCGGCGACGGCACGGTGAACGAGGTGGTCAACGGAATCCTCGAGGTGGGCGGGCCGGAGAGCAGAGGGACGCCCGCTGTCGGCGTGGTGCCGGGTGGCTCCGCCAACGTCTTCGCCCGCGCGTTGGGCATCAGCCCGGATCCCATCGAGGCCACCAACCAGCTCATCGACCTGTTGTCCGCTTACCGGCGGCGCAGGACCTGGCGGCGCATCGGACTGATGGACTGCGGTGAACGCTGGGCGGTGTTCACGGCCGGTATGGGGGTGGACGGGGCTGTCGTCGCCGCTGTCGAGGCCCAGCGCGCCAAGGGCCGCACGGTCACGGCCTCGCGCTATATCCGTGTGGCGATCCGCGAGATGCTGGCCAGTGCCCGCAAGGATCCCTCGCTGACGTTGCACATCCCCGGCCGTGAACCCGTCGACGGCGTGCATTTCGCGTTCGTGTCCAACTCCAGCCCGTGGACCTATGCCAACTCCAGGCCGGTGTGGACCAATCCGACGACGACCTTCGAGACCGGCCTGGGCGTGTTCGCCATCACCAGCATGAACGTCTGGGCCAATCTGGGGCTGGTGCGCAAGATGCTGGCGCGACGCCCGAGAATCGAAGCCCGCCATCTGATCCGGGAGGACGATCTGGCGCAGCTGCGGGTGACCAGCGACACACCGGTGGCCTGTCAGATCGACGGGGACTACGTCGGAATGCGAGAGACCATGACGTTCACGGCGGTTCCGGATGCTCTTGGCGTGGTCGCACCACCTGCAAAAACACCCTGACCTGCATTTACGCTATCGGATCGGTCAATTGAGGGCGCAGGTTGGTTGAGTGTAGTACAAACGATTACGGGGCAAGGTAATCGGCCCCGCTAGTGAGGTTGCCCACTTGTTAACTCACGAGTATTGACATCTGTTCAGCGTGTGAAAAACTCGGACGCAACAGTGCAGAAACATTTCATGTGCACGCGTTAACAGCCGACAAAACGCAGGTGCGCTGTGCTGCGCACACGATAAGGAGTAATAGCTATGGATTGGCGCCACAAGGCGGTCTGTCGCGACGAGGATCCGGAACTGTTCTTCC
>CAZOIX010000434.1:0-4412 GCA_964579685.1 uncultured Mycobacterium sp. | reverse complement strand
TCACCGTGGCCCTCAAACCAGGCCTGATCAACGTCGTGCCCGTGACGAAGAAGGAATTCACCGGCGCCGATCCGTGGGTGAAGGTCAGCGGTTTCCGCGTCAGGATCGACGGCTGCGTTGGCGAGTCCTTTATCCGCTCGTACGTCTTCATGACGAGATCGACGCAACAGTCCGAAGCTGTGCTGGCGTGGTACGGCGTCACGAAAAAGATCTAGTCGAATCGCTTGAAGCAGCGCTCCTGATCCCCGAGCACACCGACACGGAATGCGTCGATTCGGGAGAAGCCTGACGGCACCGATTCTCCGTTGACATCGCTTGCGACCAGCCCGTTGGTGAGGATCCCGGACACCGCCTCGTCGACGTCGCCTGCGGTCAGCGTGATGATGTTTCCGCCCGACGTGCTGCTTTCCTTGGACAGCTTCGTGGTGGCGACACCCGTCAGACACGCGGTGCGCAATGCGGCCTCGGCGTTGTCGAGTAGCACGCCACCGCGCTCGTGCTGGATGGCCTGCATGAACCGCGAGACCAGAACCGAATACGCGGTGTTGTCGCCGCTGGCCAGGCCGACACCGTCCTCCTCATCCGCCGGAGTGCCCATCGCTTCGAGTTCGGGGAGGTCGACGGCGATCGTATTGGTCGCCGGGCAATACGACACGGGCGGACTCGGTCGCGCGTCCGGGCAGTCGGCTGCGTCGAAGGTCAACTCGGGCGGATGGTTCGGGGTGAACAACGTGTCCATCACCTCGATGATGTCGGTGACGGATTTCCTGGTGATCGCCAGTTCGCCGGTGTGATCCTCGGGAAGCAGGACAGGCAGGTCGCCGCGGCGCTGGCCGATCTCCCTCATGTCGATGGACGCACAGGCACCTGCCCCGTCGGTGAACCCGAATTGGAACGCCGACACTCGTTCGAACGCCGAACCGTGTTCGTCCACGCCGACCTCGGGGTCGTCTTCGGCCAACAGCGGATCGCGGAATCCGATGACCGCCGCCAGCACCTGGTTCAGTCCCTCTCCGGTGGAGAGCGTGAACCGCGGCGAGTTGTCCTCGGCGACCCAGCGCATGTACGCGCCGGCCAGGCAGTCGGCTTGCTGTTCGGCCACCAGCGTTTCGGTGTCGGGGTCGGCCATTCCCGACTGGTACTGGACGGCGTGGCCGTACTCGTGCGCCAGCACCATCACCACACCCATGTCGCCGTGGGCCTGTTGCAGCGCAGGCAGGAGTTCTCCTCGGTCCCAGCCGATGGTGTGGTCGTCGAGGCAGTACCCGGCGTTCACGATTCCGTACGTGCTGTCGCCGCAGAACTCGGTGTCTTCGAAACCGTCGGCGTCCCAGGAGATCAGGCTGTCCACGGGGGCGAAAGAGCCGTCGAACGAGCCGCTGTAGGTCCCATCCCAGAACTCTTCGATATCGCTGATCGCCTGACGGCCCAGCTCGTCCATCTCGCCGTCATCGGTGTCGAGCACGACTCGGGACGGTCCCGCGGGGGCGGATCGCAAACCGGTCGGCCCGTCGGTGGCGGGCATGCCCGCGACGCTGAAGGGATTGTCGAACACCGAGACGGCGGTGCCCTGCAGCGTCGTGCTGCACGACGTCACGAGCAGCGCAGCGGCCACCGCGCTCGCGGCGCCCACCAAGGCTCGTGGGGGCATCGACGCCGCCTTTCGGGTTCTGTCTGCGGCCCGGGCGGCCAGCATGTGGACTTCGCCGCCAGGATAGTGAAATAAATCACCCCGCGCGTAAACGCATCAGTGCCTCGCGGACCCTGACCGCGTCGGTGGTCGCCCAGAACGGCGGTAACGATGCCCGGAGAAACCCGCTGTATCGCGCGGTGGCCATCCGCGAGTCCAGCACCGCCACGACGCCCCGATCGTCGATGCGCCGCAGCAGCCGGCCCGCGCCCTGGGCGAGCAGCAGCGCGGCGTGGCTCGCCGCAACGGCCATGAAGCCGTTGCCGCCGCGCGCGGCGACGGCGCGCTGGCGTGCCGTCAGCAGCGGGTCATCCGGCCGCGGAAAGGGGATGCGATCGATGAGCACGAGTGACAGCGACGGACCGGGGACGTCGACGCCCTGCCACAGCGACAACGTCCCGAACAACGACGTCTCGGCGTCTTCGGCGAAGCGCCGCACCAACGCCGATGTGGTGTCCTCGCCCTGGCACAGGACAGGGGTGTCTAGGCGATCCCGCATGATCTCGGCGGCAGCCTTCGCCGCGCGCATCGAGGAGAACAGGCCGAGCGTGCGGCCACCGGCGGCGCCGACGAGGGCTGCGATCTCATCGAGTTGTTCAGCCGAGCCGGTGCCGTCTCGCCCCGGCGGCGGGAGGTGGGCGGCGACGTAGAGGATGCCCGATTTCGCGTGCTCGAACGGCGATCCGACGTCGATGCCGCGCCACCGGATCGTATCGTCGGCACCGGCCAGCCCCCACGCCGACGCCATGGCGTCGAACGTGCCGCCGATTGTCAGCGTGGCCGAGGTGAGAACGGCCGTCGCATTCTCGAACAGCCGGGTGCGCAGCAGGCCCGATACCGACAGTGGCGCCACCCTCAGCACCGCACGGACGTTGCCTCTGTTGTCCTCGTGGTCCAGCCACACCACGTCGGACCGGTCCGTGATGGCCGGCACGAAAGAGTCCAGGATGCGTGACGCGGTATCGCCGACATCGGTCAGCGCAGTCACGGCTTCGGCGCGCGCGGCGGCGGCCTTCGGGTCACTCGGACTCGTGTCGATCGCCGACCTGACGCGATGCGCGGCGTCGCGCAGCGCAGTCAGATAGGTGGCCATCTCGTCGTCGAGCGTGTCGATGCGCCCGGGTGTCCCATCGTGGATGACTGAGGACAGCGTCGCCGTCACCGCCTCCAGCCGCGCTGCGAGTTCCTGATCGACCAGCCGCGCCGAGCGTCGATGGGCGACACCCATCGACGCCGCTGAGAGTTCGCCGGTGGCCACCCCCGTCACGCGGTCGACGAGTTCATGGGCTTCGTCGACGACGAGCAGGTGGTGCTCGGGAAGCACGGCGGCGTCGGAGACGGCGTCGATGGCCAGCAGCGCGTGATTGGTGACCACGATGTCAGCGCTGCCCGCTTTGTCTCGCGCCTTCTCCGCAAAGCAGTCGGTGCCGAACGGGCAGCGGGCCACGCCGATGCACTCCCGCGCCGAGACGCTCACTTGCGACCACGACCGGTCCGGCACCCCCGGCGTCAGCTCGTCGCGGTCACCTGTCTGCGTCTCCGACGACCACGCGACGAGCCGCTGCACGTCGCGGCCGATGGCTGACGTGGCAGCCGGCTCGAACAGCTGCTCTTGTGACTGCTCGTCTGGCTCCGTAGCCGATCCGTTGTGAATCTTGTTGAGGCACAGATAGTTTCCCCGGCCCTTCAGCAGTGCGAAGTCGGGGCTGCGTGGCAGTGCCTCGGTCAGCGATTCCGCCAGCCGGGGGAGGTCCCGGTCGATGAGCTGGCGTTGCAGGGCGATGGTCGCCGTCGAGATGACCACCGGCTCCTCGGTGTCGACCGCGCGCGCGATCGCCGGTACCAGGTACGCCAGCGATTTCCCGGTGCCGGTGCCCGCCTGCACGGCAAGATGTTCGCCGCTGCCGAACGCGTGGGCCACCGCCTCGGCCATCTCGATCTGGCCGTGGCGTTCGGCGCCGCCCAGCGCTGTCACCGCCGTGGCCAGCAGTGCGGTGACGTCTTCGATCTCGCCCGTGGCTGCTCCTAGTGACTGGCCGCAGAGATCATGCGGGTGGGTATCGCCGGTTCGCCGCGCGACAGTTTCAGACCGTCCCACGGCAGGCTTTCCAGTCCATCTTTGACCCGCGCTCTCGCGGCGGCGAGGTCGAAGTCGACCACCGGTTCTCCCGCGCGGACGAGGTCGACGGTCAGCGTGCGCCCCGTCTCGCCCTCGGGTGGTCTGCGGTAAGGATGGATGATCTCCTCGAGTATGGTGCCGGTCGATTTACAGCTCCGTAGCGCTTGTTTGCGACTGCCGTGGGATTCCTTGTGGCTGCTCCGTTTCCCCACGGGAATCCCGTCGACCTCGACCAGTTTGTAGACCATGCCGGCGGTGGGCGCGCCCGACCCGGTGACCACGGATGTCCCGACACCATAGATATCCACGGGTTCGGCACCCAGTGCGGCGATCGCGTACTCGTCGAGGTCGCCGGAGACCACGATCCGGGTATTGCGAGCGCCCAGGCCGTCGAGTTGTTCCCGGACCTGCCGCGCGAGTACCCCGAGATCACCCGAGTCGATGCGGACCGCACCCAGCTCGGGGCCGGCCACCTCGACGGCGTTGGCCACCCCTTGTGTGATGTCGTAGGTGTCGACGAGCAGCGTGGTACCGACACCGAGCGCCTGGACCTGCGCTGCGAAGGCCGCCTTCTCATCGGGGCCGCCCCGATCGGTGTGCAGC
>CAZOIX010000433.1:0-4412 GCA_964579685.1 uncultured Mycobacterium sp. | reverse complement strand
TCGACCGGCTGCGGAGGCAGCAACACCGCAATCCCCCCCGCCAGACCTACTCCTTCGAAGTAGATGGCGGGCAGAAAGCTGGCCCGGACATCCCACACGCCGGTCTGGGCCTGCTGCAGATAAGTGGTCAAGCCCAGAATGGGTCTCACCGATTCCGTGCGAGGGCTCGCCGAAGACCTAGAGGCGCTCAAAACCCCGCACCCTCTCCCAGTCCGTCACGGCCGCGTTGAACGCGGTCTGCTCGACGCGGGCGTTGTTGAGGTAGTGCTCGACGACGTCGTCGCCGAAAGCCGCACGCGCCACTTCGGATTCGCCGAACAGGGCAGCCGCCTCGGTCAGCGTGGTCGGTAGACGTTCTGCACCACTGGTGTAGGCGTTGCCCTCCAGCGCCTCGGGCAGCTCCAATTCCTGTTCGATGCCGTGCAGGCCGCCGGCGATCAGCGCCGACACCGCGAGGTACTGGTTGACGTCACCGCCGGGTGCACGACATTCCATCCGCATGCCGTGCCCGTGCCCGACCACCCGCAGCGCGCAGGTGCGGTTGTCCATCCCCCATGCGATGGCCGTCGGCGCGAAGCTGCCCTCGACGAATCTCTTGTAGGAGTTGATGTTCGGCGCGTAGAACAGCGTCAGTTCGCGGAGGGTGGCGAGCTGACCGGCGATGAAGCTGCGGAACATCGCCGACATGCCGTCGGCGGCGTCGTCATCGGCGAACACCGCGGCACCGTCGTCGCCACGCAACGAGATGTGAATGTGGCAGCTGTTGCCTTCTCGCTCATCGAATTTCGCCATGAACGTCAAGCTCTTGCCGTGCTGATCGGCGATCTCCTTCGCGCCGTTCTTGTAGATCGTGTGGTTGTCACAGGTGACACGGGCGTGGTCGTAGCGGAACGCGATCTCCTGCTGACCGAGGTTGCACTCGCCCTTGACACCCTCGCAGTACATTCCGGCACCGGTCATTCCGAGCCGGATGTCGCGTAGCAGCGGTTCCATGCGGGTGCCGGCGTGGATCGCGTAGTCGACGTTGTAGTCCGTCGCCGCGGTGAGCCCGCGGTATCCCTTGGCCCACGCCTCCCGATAGCCGTCGTCGAACACCATGAATTCCAGTTCGGTGCCGACATAGGGCACCAGGCCCTGTTGGGCCAGCCGATCGATCTGGCCGTTGAGAATGCTGCGGGGAGCCTGTTTGACCGGGTTGCCGTCGATCCAGGACAGATCGGCCATCACCAGCGCGCAGCCGGGCAGCCAGGGCAGCAGCCGAAGGGTCGAGAAGTCAGGTGTCATCACCATGTCGCCGTAGCCGGTCTGCCAGCTCGATATCGCATATCCATCGACGGTGTTCATGTCGACGTCGACGGCCAGCAGGTAGTTGCAGCATTCGGCGCCGTGCTCGGCGACATCCTCGACGAACAGTCGCGCGGCGACCCGTTTACCGGTCAGCCTGCCCTGCATATCGCAAAACGCGACGATCACGGTATCGATGTCGCCCGCGGCCACCAGGCGTTCGAGGTCGGCCTGCGACAACATGCCCGGTGTAGCGCTCATAGTCAGCGACCCTGCCCTTCATCAGCGGTTCAGACAACGGGAGATTGACGTGTAGTCAACCATTGAAGTTCGACCAGCCCGGTGGACGTCCTTGTGTTTTACATGATTGTCACTCCCAAAGGTAGGACATCAGACCTTTGGCCAGTTTATTCTCCCTATGCCGCACATCCGCACGAAGGAGCGAACGCATGGCCGACGAAAAGATGAAGAGCTCGGGTGGCATCACCTACAGCCACGCCGCCGAGGGCTACTTCGAAAAGCGTCAGCTGAAGCGGACCGCCGGATTCTGGGGGCTGTGGGGCATCGGCATCGCCGCCGTCATCTCCGGCGACTTCTCCGGTTGGAACTTCGGCATCGGCGCTGCCGGCTGGGGCGGATTGGCGATCGCTTCGGTGGTCATCATCATCATGTATTTCGGCATGCTGTTCTCGATCGGTGAGATGTCGGCCGCGATGCCTCACACAGGTGGCGCATATTCGTTCGCGCGCGCGGCGATGGGCCCGTGGGGCGGCTTCGTCACCGGGTTCGCCGAGACGATCGAGTACGTGTTCACCACGGCTGTCGTCGTGTTCTTCTCCGCGTCCTACGCCAACGCGGTCACCGACGACCTGTTCGGACTGAGCATGCCGATGTGGGTCTGGTGGATCATCCTCTACGCGATATTCGTCGGTCTGAACTCGTGGGGCGCCGAGATCTCCTTCAAGTTCGCTCTGGTGGTAGCGGTGATCTCGATCGGCATCCTGGTGCTGTTCGGCATCCTCGCGATCGCCAACGGCGCGGTCGACTTCAGCAGGCTCTTCGACATGCCCGCCGATCCGGCCGTGGCCGGCTCGTCGACCTTCCTGCCGTTGGGTTGGGTGGCGATCCTGTATGCCCTTCCGTTCGCGATGTGGTTCTTCCTCGGCATCGAGGAACTGCCATTGGCCGCCGAGGAAGCCCACCACCCGGCGCGCGACATCCCCAAAGCCGGGATCTGGGGCATGATCTCCCTGGTCGGCTGCGGGGCCATCGTGTTCTTCCTCAACCCCGCGGTCACCGGGTCCGCTGCGCTCGGCGAATCCGACGAACCGCTGCTCGACGGCTTCAGGGCCTTCCTGCCGACGAACCTGGCGGCGGTGCTGTCGGCATTCGCTTTGATCGGCCTGCTGGCCAGCCTGCAGGGCATCATGTACGCCTATGGCCGCAACATGTACTCACTGAGCCGTGCCGGCTACTACCCGAAGACGTTGTCACTCACCGGTTCTCGGCAGACACCCTACGTAGCCCTGCTGGCGGGCGCGGTCATCGGGTTCGTCGCGCTGGTCATCGTCAACACGAACGAAGGCGCAGGCGCGGTCGTGCTCAACATCGCGGTCTGGGGCGCCGTCCTGGCCTACGGCCTGCAGATGATCTCGTTCCTGCTACTGCGTCGCAAGTTCCCCAACGCCAAACGGCCATGGGTCAGCCCCACCGGCAATGCGGGGGCCATCGTCGCCCTCGTCATCGCCGCCATCACCTTCATCGCCGTCCTGATCAACCCGGACTACCGGCCCGCGGTCATCGCGATCGCCATCTTCTACATCATCGGCCTACTGGTGTTCGGCTTCTACGGTCGCCATCGACTTGTGCTGTCACCGGAAGAGGAGTACGCGGTGACCGGTGGCCTGCACGGCTTCGACCCGGAGGCCGAAGGACTCGGTGGAACCATCGAGGACGAGATTCTCAAGGGTCATACCGATTAAAGCGGCGCAGGTCACCCGCTGATCACGGGGTCCGAGGCGTTTCCGAACCGTCAATTCGGGTAGTGTCCCAAAGGTGTGCGGAGCCACCGGCGAGGTACGTCTCGACGGCCATACACCTGACACCACCGCGGTCTCGGCCATGGCCGAGGCGATGTCGCCCCGGGGTCCCGACGGGGCGGGCGTGTGGTCGCAGGGCAGGGTCGCGCTTGGCCACCGTCGCCTCAAAATCATCGACCTGACCGAAGCCGGCGCCCAGCCCATGGTCGACTCGGAACTCGGGCTGTCCATCGCGTGGAACGGCTGCATCTACAACTACAAGCAGTTGCGTCGAGAGTTGCGTGAGGACGGATACCGCTTCTTCTCCACCAGCGATACCGAGGTGCTGCTCAAGGCCTACCACCATTGGGGCGACCGGTTCGTCGAACGCCTCCACGGCATGTTCGCGTTCGCGATCGTCGAACGCGACAGTGGCCGCGTCCTGCTCGGTCGCGACCGGCTGGGCATCAAGCCGCTCTACATCACCGAGAACGCCTCACGCATCCGGTTTGCGTCGTCGCTTCCTGCACTACTGGCCGGTGGCGGCGTGGACACCCGCATCGACCCCGTCGCACTGCACCACTACCTGTCGTTCCACTCGGTCGTCCCGCCACCGCACACCATCCTCCGCGGAGTCGCCAAGGTGCCGCCCGCGACGTTGGTCGCCATCGAGCCGGACGGCCGCAAGACGACGACCCCGTACTGGGAACCCGACTTCGAACGGCGCGAGGACCGCGCCGACTGGTCGGAACGCGACTGGGAGGACGCGGTTCTCGAGTCGCTGCGGTTGGCCGTTGACCGCCGGCTGGTCGCCGACGTGCCCGTCGGATGCCTGTTGTCCGGCGGGGTCGACTCCAGCCTGATCGTCGGACTGCTCGCCGAGGCCGGCCAACACGGTCTGCAGACGTTCTCGATCGGCTTCGAATCGGTCGGCGGCGTCAAGGGCGACGAGTTCATGTACTCCGACATCGTCGCCAAGCGTTTCGACACGGATCACCACCAGATCCGGATCAACACCGACCGGATGCTGCCCGCGCTAGACGGTGCTATCGGTGCGTTGAGCGAGCCGATTGTCAGCCACGAGTGCGTTGCGTTATATCTGCTCAGTCA
>CAZOIX010000432.1:0-4413 GCA_964579685.1 uncultured Mycobacterium sp. | reverse complement strand
TCGTTACGCAGGCGGGTCAGCAGCGACGATCCCTACGAGTACGAGGACTTCGGCCTGCTGGACACCGACCGCAGCAGCGTCGTCACCACACCGGATGGGGTTGACCTTGCGGTGCGCGAGGCGGGTGACAGGGACGCCCCGCTCACGGTGGTCTTCGCCCACGGTTTCTGTCTCCACATGGGTGCCTTCCATTTCCAGCGCACGCGGCTCACCGACGAGTGGGGCTCGCAGGTGCGGATGGTGTTCTACGACCAGCGGGGCCACGGTTCGTCCGGTCAGGCGTCGCCGGATACATACACCGTGGATCAGCTCGGCAAGGACCTGGAGACCGTGTTGGCGGTGACGGCGCCGCGTGGACCGGTGGTGCTCGTCGGTCACTCGATGGGCGGGATGACGGTGCTGTCGCACGCCAGGCAGTATCCGCAGCGCTACCCGTCCCGAGTCGTCGGGGCGGCACTGATCGCGTCTGCGGCCGAGGGGGTTTCGCGCTCCCCGCTTGGCGAGATCCTGAAGAACCCCGCGCTGGAGGCGGTCCGCTTCGCAGTCCGGTACGCCCCGAAGACGGTGCACCGTACCCGGGGCGCCGCGAAGTCGGTGATCGCTCCGATTCTGCGTGCGGCCTCGTACGGGGACCAGAAGATCAGCCCGAGCGTCGTCGAATTCTCCGAGAAGATGATGCACGACACCCCGATCGAGACGTTGGTCGAATTCCTGCACGCTCTGGAAGTCCACGACGAGGCCGAGGGGCTGACCACCCTGGCGAAGGTTCCCACCCTCGTCGCGTGTGGTGACGAGGACATGCTGACGCCGATGGAGTACTCGCAGGACATGGCGGATGCGCTGGCGAAGTCCGAACTCGTGATCGTCGAGGGCGCAGGGCATCTCGTACAGCTCGAACGGCCCGACGTCGTCGACGATGCGCTGGTTCAGCTGGTGGAGCGAGCCACTCCCTCCAAGCTGGTGGCACTCACCCGTCGGGTCCGGGACCGGGTTCGACATCATGGCTGAGCGCGGCGGCGGAACTGCGGAGCTGCCGACGGCCGACGACACGATCGCCCTGGGTGTCCGTCTGGGCAACCAATTGCGGGCAGGCGATGTCGTCGTGCTCTCTGGCCCGCTTGGCGCGGGAAAGACGGTGTTGGCCAAGGGCATCGCACAGGCCATGGATGTCGACGGACCCGTCGTATCACCGACGTTCGTGCTGGCCCGAGTGCACCGGGCCCGCAGTGCCGATGCCCCGGCCATGATCCACGTGGACCTCTATCGTCTGCTCGACGACGCGGCGGTCGACCTACTCGCCGAGCTCGACTCGCTGGACCTCGACACCGACCTCGAAGACGCGGTCGTGGTGGTGGAGTGGGGTGAGGGAGTGGCGGAGCGCCTGTCCGACAGCCACCTCGACATCCGCCTCGAACGCGGCACCGACAGCGAGGTGCGCACGGCGATCTGGCAGTGGAGCGCGCCGTGAGCAGTGTGATCCTGGCGATCGACACCGCCACGCCCGCGGTCACCGCCGGAGTGGTCCGCCGGGACGGCCATGCGATCGACGTGCTGGCCGAACGGGTCACGCTGGACGCTCGCGCGCACGCCGAGCAGCTGACCCCGAACGCCATCGCCGCGCTCGCCGATGCCGAGGTGGGCGTCGAGGATCTCGAGGCGATCGTCGTCGGCTGCGGGCCCGGGCCGTTCACCGGCCTGCGCGTCGGCATGGCTACCGCCGCGGCGTACGGCCATGCGCTCGGGTTGCCGGTGCACGGCGTGTGCAGCCTTGACGCCATCGGTCTTGGCACGGTAGGCGATGTTCTCGTCGTCACCGATGCGCGCAGGCGCGAGGTGTACTGGGCGCGTTACCGCGACGGTGTGCGTGTCGAAGGTCCGGCCGTCGCCGCCCCTGACGACGTGCCGGGCGCCACTGAGGCGCTGGCTCGCCCGCCCCTGTATCCCACCGCCGAGGGGCTGGTGCGCGCGGTCGCCGACTGGGTCGCGGCTCCGGCGCCGCTGGTGCCGCTGTATCTTCGCCGACCCGACGCCAAGACGCTGGCCGAGCGGGCGGCGCGATGAGCGTCGTCTACGGAAAGCTGAAACCGTCGGACGCCGCACGATGTGCCGAACTGGAGTCCCAGTTGTTCACCGGGGACGACCCGTGGCCCGAACGGGCGTTCCTTGCCGAACTCAAGGCCAAACACATTCACTATGTCGCCGCGCGAGCCGACGACAAGCTCGTCGGCTACGCCGGGATCGCCCGGCTCGGCCGAATACGACCCTACGAGTACGAGATTCACACCATCGGAGTCGATCCGGCCTATCAGGGGCAGGGCATCGGCCGGCGGCTGGTGAGCGAGCTTCTTCAATTGGCCTCCGATAGCGTGATTTTCCTGGAGGTGCGCACCGACAACGCACCTGCCATCGGGCTCTATGAAAGCTTCGGCTTCGTCAACGTCGGTCTGCGTAGGCGCTATTACCGCGCCAGCGGAGCCGACGCCTATACGATGAAGCGCCTTCCTCAAGGGGATCCGTCATGACAGTCATCCTGGCCATCGAGAGCTCGTGCGACGAAACCGGCGTCGGCATCGCCGAACTCGGCGCCGACGGCTCGGTGACGCTACTGGCCGACGAGGTGGCCTCCAGCGTGGACGAGCATGCGCGGTTCGGCGGTGTGGTCCCCGAGATCGCCTCGCGCGCCCATCTGGAGGCGCTGGGTCCGACGATGCGCCGGGCACTGAAGACGGCTGGCATCGAGAAGCCGGACCTCGTCGCCGCGACCATCGGACCGGGGCTTGCCGGGGCGCTGTTGGTGGGAGTGGCTGCGGCCAAGGCGTATTCGGCGGCGTGGCAGGTGCCCTTCTACGCCGTCAACCATCTCGGCGGACACTTGGCCGCCGACGTCTATGACCACGGCCCGCTGCCGGAATGCGTGGGTCTGCTGGTGTCCGGTGGCCACACCCACCTGTTGCACGTGCGGTCGTTGGCAGAACCGATCGTCGAGCTCGGCAGTACCGTCGACGACGCAGCTGGTGAGGCCTACGACAAGGTGGCGCGGCTGCTGGGTCTCGGGTATCCGGGGGGACGCGTGCTCGACGACCTCGCGCGCACCGGGGACCGCGCCGCGGTCGCATTCCCGCGCGGTATGACCGGGCCGCGCGACGACCCCTACGCCTTCAGCTTCTCCGGGCTCAAGACTGCCGTGGCGCGTTACGTCGAAAGCCATCCGGAAGCATCGCAGGCCGATGTCGCCGCCGGATTCCAGGAGGCGGTCGCCGACGTGCTGACCATGAAAGCGGTGCGGGCGGCGCGGGAGCTGGATGTATCGACGCTGCTGATCGCCGGTGGGGTGGCGGCCAATTCCCGGCTGCGTGAACTGGCGGAGCAGCGGTGCGCCGATGCGGGACTGACGCTTCGCATCCCGCGCCCGCGCTTGTGTACCGACAGCTGCGCGCTGATCGCGTCGTTCGCGGCGCATCTGGTCGCGGCGGGCGCGATGCCGTCACCCCTTGATGCGGTGAGCGATCCGGGTCTACCCGTGGTGAAAGGACAGGTCGCGTGAGTGCCGACAAGCTGGACATCATCGAGCTGCTGTACCGCTACGCCGAGCTGATCGATGCGGGTGACTTCGACGGCGTCGGCGCGCTGCTGTCCCGCGCATCGTTCGGAGGCACTGGACCACAGGGTGTTTCAGGTGCAGACGACATCGCCAAACTGTTCGCGGCCACGACGCGCCGTTACCCGGAGCACGGCAACACGCCGAGGACACGACACCTGGTGCTCAACCCCGTCGTCGAGCTCACCGGCGACACCGCGGTCGCACGTTCGACCTTCTGTGTGTTGCAGGACACCGAGGCGGTGCCGATCCAGCCGATCGTCGTCGGACGGTATTTCGATGCGTTCGGCCGCGACGACAGCGGGTGGCATTTCACCGAGCGCAAGGTGGAAATCCAGATGATCGGCAATGTGTCCGATCACCTGATGGTCGATCCGACGAATTTCTGACCGCCGTGCATTACGACGTGCGACTGCGGCCGGACCAACCGGCTACCCCGGCGCCGGACGCGTTCACCGTCCACCGCCGCGACGTCCCGCCGACCGAAGGCAGGGATGGGTTGTCGATCGCATTCGTCAACGAAGGAGCCGGCTATCCCGTCGTGCTGTTGCACGGCTGGCCCGAGACCAAACGCATCTGGTGGCGCAACATCGGCGCCCTGGCCGAGGCCGGATACGACGTGATCGCACCGGATCTGCGCGGCTTCGGCGACTCGGATCTCTCGGCGGCCGACGTCTACGACCTGGCGGCGTGGAGCCGGGACACCTACCTGCTCGTGCACGACGTGCTCGGCCACGAGCGGTGCGCCGTGGTGGCCGGCGACCTCGGCGGTGCGGTCGCCGTGGACCTGCTGCACCGCTACCCGGGCTTCGTGG
>CAZOIX010000431.1:0-4415 GCA_964579685.1 uncultured Mycobacterium sp. | reverse complement strand
GAGCAGGCGCGGCGCTCTCAGAGCAAGTGGCGGCGCTACTGGCCGAGTACCCGTTGCGTGAATTGGTCACTCGCGGAGAGTCATACGGCGTATGGGTGGATCGTCCCCTGGCCCGGTTCAGCGCATGGTACGAATTGTTTCCGCGCTCGACAGGCGGGTGGGACAAGAAGGGCAAGCCCGTCCACGGGACATTCGCCACCGCCACCAAGGCGCTGCCCCGTGTCGCGGCCATGGGCTTCGATGTGGTCTACCTTCCGCCCATCCACCCCATCGGCAAGGTGCATCGCAAGGGCCGGAACAACTCGGTCGCCGCGGCGCCGGGCGACGTGGGCTCGCCGTGGGCGATCGGCAGCGACAAAGGCGGCCATGACGCAATTCATCCCAAGCTGGGGACCATCGAGGAATTCGACGACTTCGTCGCCGCCGCACGTGATCTCGGCATGGAGATTTCCCTCGACCTGGCCCTGCAGTGCGCACCCGACCATCCATGGGCCAAGGAACATCCGGAGTGGTTCACGGTGCTGCCCGACGGCACCATCGCCTACGCCGAGAATCCTCCGAAGAAGTACCAGGACATCTACCCGATCAACTTTGACAACGACCCCGCAGGCCTCTACGAAGAGGTGCTGCGGGTGGTGCGGTATTGGGTTTCACACGGGATCAAGGTGTTTCGGGTGGACAACCCGCACACCAAGCCGCCCGACTTCTGGGCGTGGCTGATCGGCAAGGTCAAGGACGAGGATCCCGACGTACTGTTCCTTTCGGAGGCTTTCACCCGACCGGCGCGGCTCTACGGTCTGGCCAAACTCGGATTCACGCAGTCGTACACGTATTTCACGTGGCGAACGGCGAAGTGGGAGCTCATCGAGTTCGGCGAGCAGATCGCCGAGCATGCCGACTATGCGCGCCCCAACCTGTTCGTCAACACCCCGGACATTCTTCACGAGAGCCTGCAGCAAGGCGGGCCAGGCATGTTCGCGATCCGGGCGGTGATGGCCTCGACGATGAGCTCGGCGTGGGGCGTGTATTCGGGGTATGAGCTGTTCGAGCACCGGCCTGTGCGCGAGGGCAGCGAGGAGTACCTCAACTCTGAGAAGTACGAGCTGCGGCCGCGTGATTTCGAGGCGGCGGTGGCAGACGGCGAATCACTGGAGCCGTTCTTGACCCGGCTCAACGAGATCCGCCGCGTGCATCCCGCACTGCATCAGCTGCGCACCATCAAGTTCCACCACGTCGACAACGACGCATTGCTGGCGTACAGCAAGTTCGACCCGGCAACGGGTGACCAGGTGCTGGTAGTGGTGACGCTCAACCCGTTCGGCCCGGAGGAGGCGACCCTGTGGCTCGATATGGGCGCATTGGGAATGGAGCCCTACGACCGCTTCTGGGTGCGCGACGAGATCACCGGCGACGAATATCAATGGGGGCACGCCAATTACGTTCGCCTCGACCCTGGCAGGGCTGTGGCGCACGTGCTGAACATGCCCCAGGTGCCGGCCGACCAACGACTCAACCTACTGCGTAGGGAGTGAGAAGATGACGCAGACCAATCAACGCATGAGCCCCCATCTACGACCGCACACAGCAGATCTGAACCGTCTGCTTGCCGGCGAACACCATGACCCGCACTCGATCTTGGGGGCGCACGAATACGACGATCACACAATCATTCGCGCCTACCGCCCGCACGCCGTCGAGGTGGTCGCCCTGGTGGGCGGTGAGCGCTATCCGTTCCAGCACGTCGAGGGCGGACTCTTTGCCGCGGCCCTGCCGATGACCAATCTGGTGGACTATCGGCTCGAGATCGGATACCCCGCAGGCGAGGGTACGCACGTGCACACCGTCGCTGACGCGTACAGATTCCTGCCGACTCTCGGCGAGATCGACCTGCATCTCTTCGCTGAGGGACGCCACGAGCGGCTGTGGGAGATACTCGGTGCCCATCCGCGCAGTTTCACCACACCCGACGGTGTGGTCGAAGGGGTGTCGTTCGCAGTGTGGGCACCGAACGCCAAGGGCGTCAGCGTGATCGGTGAATTCAATCACTGGGACGGGAACGAGGCCCAGCTGCGGGTGCTCGGCTCGACGGGCGTGTGGGAACTGTTCTGGCCCGGTTTCCAGATCGGCGACCTGTACAAGTTCCGGGTGCACGGCGCAGATGGCTCGGTGAGCGATCGCGCGGACCCGATGGCCTTCGCCACCGAGGTGCCGCCGCAGACCGCCTCGAGGGTCACCCGCAGCGATTACACCTGGGCTGATGACGACTGGATGACCCGGCGCGCAAGCCAGAATCCGGTTTTCGAGCCGATGAGCACCTACGAGGTGCACCTGATGTCATGGCGACCGGGTCTGACCTATCGCGAATTGGCCACGGAACTCACCGAATACGTCGTCGCCAACGGCTTCACCCACGTCGAATTGATGCCGGTTGCCGAGCACCCGTTCGGGGGCTCATGGGGCTATCAGGTCACGTCGTACTACGCACCGACATCGAGATTGGGCACGCCCGACGAGTTCCGCCACGTGGTGGACACGCTCCACCAGGCCGGCATCGGGGTGATCATGGACTGGGTGCCCGCCCACTTCCCGAAGGACGCGTGGGCGCTGGGCCGCTTCGACGGCACCGCGTTGTACGAGCACTCCGACCCGCGGCGCGGCGAGCAACTCGACTGGGGTACATACGTGTTCGACTTCGGCCGCGCTGAAGTCCGCAACTTCCTGGTGGCCAACGCACTGTACTGGCTGCAGGAGTATCACATCGACGGGCTGCGGGTGGATGCGGTCGCATCGATGCTCTACCTGGACTACTCGCGACCCGAAGGCGGCTGGACGCCGAACGTCTACGGCGGTCGCGAGAACCTCGAAGCTGTGCAATTCCTCCAGGAGATGAACGCCACGGTGCACAAGCTGGCACCCGGCATTGTGACCGTCGCCGAGGAGTCCACCTCATGGCCCGGCGTGACCCGGCCGACCAACCTTGGCGGCCTTGGCTTCTCGATGAAGTGGAACATGGGCTGGATGAACGACACCTTGGAGTTCATCAAGCGCGATCCCATTCACCGCAGCTACCACCACCACGAGATCACGTTCTCGATGCTGTATGCGTTCAGCGAGAACTTCGTGCTGCCCATCAGTCACGACGAGGTGGTGCACGGCAAAGGCACCCTATGGGGACGCATGCCGGGCAACGACCACGTCAAGGCGGCCGGGCTGCGCGGCCTGCTGGCCTATCAGTGGGCCCACCCCGGTAAGCAGCTGCTGTTCATGGGCCAGGAGATCGCTCAACGCGCCGAGTGGTCGGAGGAGCGTGGGGTCGACTGGTATCAGCTCGACGAGGACAGCTTCTCCACCGGCGTGCAACGGTTCGTCCACGATATGAACGGCATCTACCGCAGCAGGCGGGCCCTGTGGTCCCAGGACACCAAGCCGGAGGGCTATTCGTGGATCGACGCCAACGACTCGGCGAACAACGTGCTGAGCTTCATGCGCTTTGGTGACGACGGGTCGATGCTGGCGTGCGTATTCAACTTCTCGGGGTCCGAGCATGCGCGGTACCGGCTGGGCCTGCCACATGCGGGCACCTGGCGAGAAGTTCTCAACTCCGACGCCGACATCTACAACGGAGCCGGAGTGGGCAACTACGGTGCGGTCGAGGCGACCGACGAGCCGTGGCACGGACGGCCTGCGTCGGCGGTCATGGTGCTGCCTCCGCTGGCCGCGCTGTGGTTCGAGCCGGCCTGACTCGCGCGAAACTGCGCACAGATCGGCAAATCAGCACAATTCGCGATCTGACCGCAGTCTCGACCGACGTGCCGACTCAGTACAGCGCGTTGGCGAGCTTGCGCCGCCCGGCGATCACCTCGGGGTCGGCCGGATCGAAAAGGTCGAACAGCTCGATCAGCCGGGTGCGCACCCTGGTTCGGTCCTCGTCTGAGGTGCGCTTGAACAAGGCGATCAGTCGGTCGAAGGCCGATGCGATGTTCTGCTGCAAGATCTCCGCATCGGCCGCGGCGAGTACGGCCTCGATGTCGTCGGGTGCGGCATCGGCCGCAGTCACTGCGTCGGGACGATGCCCAGATGCGCGCTGCAGAAACGCGATCTGCCGCACCGCACCCTTGGCCTCGGGATCGTTCGGTTTGGCATCCAGGATCGCCTGGTAGGCATTGCGCGCGGCGTCGAAGTCACCGTCGTCCAGATATGCGCGGGCCTGGGCCAGTTCCGGATCCACCTCCTCGGGAGCCTCGGCCGAGCCTGCGCCACTGAGCTTTCCCGCGGTCGCGTTCAGCAGCGAGTCGATCCAACCGCGCAGCTGTTCGGGCGGTTGCATCCCCTGGAAGCTCGACAGCGGCTGTCCCGCGCCCAATGCCACGACAGTCGGGATGGCCTGGACGCCGAACATCTGCGCCACCCGAGGC
>CAZOIX010000430.1:0-4416 GCA_964579685.1 uncultured Mycobacterium sp. | reverse complement strand
GAGAAGATGACCGACCAGGCATCTGGAGTGAGACCCGACCTCGACAACGTCCGCACCGTCGAGACGTTCCTCTACGCGCTGCAGGACGAGGACTTCGACACGGTTGACCGCTCGCTGGCCGACACCATCGAATGGCAGAACGTCGGCTTCCCCACCATCCGCGGCCGGCAACGCATCGTCGGCATGATGAAACGCGCCGAGGGCCGCATGGGCTTCGAGGTCAAGATTCACCGCATCGCCGCCGAGGGCAATGCGGTCCTGACCGAGCGCACCGACGCGATGGTTTTCGGGCCACTGCGCATTCAGTTCTGGGTCTGCGGTGTGTTCGAGGTCCACGCGGGACGAATCACCTTGTGGCGGGATTATTTCGACACGCTGGACTTCGTGAAGGGGACCGTCAGGGGTATCGCTGCGACGGTGTTCCCGTCGTTGCGCGCGACGATGTGACCGCAGTCATCTGCGCCCAACCGCGGTGTCGCCCCATCCACAGCGACGTCGGCACCGAATATCAGGTGTGAATTCCGACGACGACGTGCGCGGGGGCGTGCTCGTGTTGCCGGGCGGCAAGCCCAGGGACACCTCGGCCGCGCGACCATGGCAACTCGCCCACCAGCGCGTGCGATGGCTTGCCTGGTCCCTGCAGCGGCACCTGGGCGACGCGGCGACGGTGCGTCGTGTGCAGTACCGCAAGAGGGGCTGGAACAGTCCCGACCTCGATGCGCTTCGCGACGCGGAATCCGCACTCCAGATGATGCTGGCAGACATCGATTCCCATCGTGTGGTGCTTGTGGGCCATTCGATGGGTGCCCGCGTCGCGGCGCATCTCGCGGAGCGCAACGACGTCGCGGGAATCGTCGCGCTTGCCCCATGGTGGCCGGACAACGACGCCGATCTGGTGCCGGTTGGATGCCGTCTGCTGACCCTGCACGGCACCGCTGACACCTGGACAGACCCGCGCGCATCGCGGGCGCAGACCCGACGGGCCAGCCAACGTGGTGTCGATGCGCGGTGGCTGGGGTTACCGGGCGCCGGTCACTTTCTGCTGCGCGACGTCGACAGGTGGCACCGGTTGACGGCGCAGTTCGTCGCCGAGCAGCTGCATGCGAGCTGCTCCTAGGCCCGTCGCAGGTGGCCGAGTTCGTCGAATGCCTGCGCCCAGCCGAGCAGGCGATCAGTCGCGTTGGACAGCTCGCTGCGGTAGCGCTGCTGCGCCATCGGCGAGCTCGACATCGTGCCGGTGTTTGCCGCCGACACCAATTGTGCGGCTGCGGAGACCATCTCGTTGTACTGCCGGCTGCCCTGTTCCAGCTGTGCGGTGAAAGCCTGGATCGTCGGGGCCAGATGCGCCCGCGACTGTGGCGCCGAACTGATCGCCCGCTCCATCGACACCACCTCATTGGCGGTCGCCGTCATGGTGGCGGCGGTCTGGTTGGCCGCGGCGGTCAGCTCACGAAGCTCGTCGGCGGGAAGCATCCGTCCTCGCTCCATCACGCCGAGCAGCGAAAGCAGGCCGCGTTCAGAGGCTGCCAGTGCGGCCATCGGCTGGCGGGCTGCCGAGCCCCACGCCGGGAGACGACGCGCGGTCCTGGTGCGCCGCGGCGGTAACGGTTCGCCCCGCAGCCAGCGGTAGCGCAGGAACGACAGGGTCGCCAGGAATGCCGCCCCGACCGCGATCGGAGCCGGGATGAACAGTGCCCAGAAGGGTGTCTCCCAGGCCGACAGCAGACCGGTCACACCGATCCAGAACAGCGAGGACACTGTGAAGAACACGCCGAGCCGTAGCGCCCAGCGCCGCTTCCGCAACAGCTTGGCGCGCGGATCCGCTGCGGCGTTGAGTTTTTCGGCCAGCACGTCGGACCACTCGGCCGCGGTGTCGACACCACGCTGCACCACGGAACGCCAAGCCTCGGGTCTACCCGCGCGCGAATTCACTGCTGTTCCTCACGGGAGTTATTGTGACAGCGGATTTTCCGGTGTCGCCTGGGGGTTGGTGGCCGGCGTGGCGGGCGTGGCGGTCGGCGTGCCACCGGCGGGTAACTGTTCACCCCGCATGGACGCCCGAATCTGCTCGAGCCGCGAATGCCCTGCCATCTGGACGCTGGCCTGCTGTACTTCCATCATTCGACCCTGCACCGAATTCTGGGCCAGTTCCGCCGATCCGATCGCGTTGGCGTAGCGCCGCTCGATCTTGTCGCGTACCTCGTCGAGGCTGGGAGTATTGCCAGGGGCGGCCAACTCGCTCATCGACCGAAGCGACGCGCTGACCTGTTCCTGCATCTTGGCCTGTTCGAGCTGACTGAGTAGCTTGGTCCGTTCGGCGATCTTCTGCTGCAACATCATGGCGTTCTGTTCGACGGCCTTCTTGGCTTGGCCGGCGGCCTGGAGCGCCTGGTCGTGCAGGGTCTTGAGGTCCTCGACGCTCTGCTCGGAGGTGACCAGTTGCGCGGCGAACGCCTCGGCGGCGTTGTTGTACTCCGTGGCCTTGGCGGCATCGCCGGCGGCCGTCGCCTGATCGGCCAGGGTGAGCGCCTGACGAACATTGACCTGGAGCTTCTCGATATCGGCCAGCTGGCGGTTGAGCCGCATCTCCAGCTGACGCTGATTGCCGATGACCTGGGCGGCCTGTTGCGTCAACGCCTGGTGCTGGCGCTGCGCCTCTTCGATGGCCTGCTGGATCTGCACCTTCGGATCGGCGTACTCGTCGACCTTGGAGCTGAACAGCGCCATCAGGTACTTCCATGCCTTGGTGAACGGATTGGCCATCGGTTCGTTCCACCTTCGTGTCTGTCGTTGTCTCGGCCTTGGGCCGCCGGCTTACCGTGCAGCCCAATCTATCGGGTCGGCGACCATCGCCGCACCCACACCGTTCAGGCCACCGCCATGGACACGACCTGCGGAATGACAACCTTGGTCGCCTCATCGATATTGGCCGCACCGGCCGTTTCGTGCTCGAACGCGGCGAGCTCCTCGCGGCCCATCTCGTCGCCGGCTTCGGAGAGCACCCGAGACAGCGGTACGGCCAGCGCGTTGCAGATGGCGCTGAGCAACTCGCTGGAGGCCTCCTTGCGTCCGCGCTCGACCTCCGACAGGTAGCCGAGACTGACCCGGGCGGAGTCGGAGACCTCGCGCAGGGTGCGACCCTGCTCGGTGCGGGCACGGCGCAGCACGTCGCCGATCACCTCGCGCAACAATGCCGTCATCGTGTCCCCTTTCAGGAGGTCGGTCGGCTTTGTACTAGGGCAACGCCGTACGCGTGCGGGTGGTTCCCGGATCGCACAGATCTTTGCTGCTCGAACAACAAACCCCAGTTGAGCGGTGTCGTCAGCGGGTGGAAGGGCGTGCACGCGAATCCCGGACAGCCGAGATGACGTAGTCCACGCCGGTGAACACCGTCAGGATCACCGCCGCCCACATCACCACCCAGGCCCCGGTCAGCCACGGACCCGACAGCGGCAGCACGAACAGCCCGATGGCCACCGCCTGGACGAGGGTCTTCAACTTTCCGCCACGACTGGCAGGAATGACGCCGTGGCGAAGGACCGCGAAGCGCAGCACTGTGACGCCGATCTCGCGAACCATGATGACCGCGGTCACCCACCACGGCAACTCGCCGAGAACCGAAAGACCGATCAATGCCGCGCCGATGAGGGCTTTATCGGCGATCGGATCGATCAGCGTGCCGAATTCGGTGACCATTCCGTAGCTTCGCGCCAGCGCGCCGTCGAATCGGTCCGTGATGACTGCGACGGCAAAAACGATGAATGCGACTATCCGCCAGAATGTTTCGTGGCCCTCACCGATGAAGAGAACGACCACGAAGACGGGAACAAGCGCCAACCGCACCCCGGTGAGCACGTTGGCGATATTCGCCACCCGGGCACGCGGAACCACCGGATCAGTCGTGGGTTCGCCTGGCACCGCAACAGAATATCGGTTGCTCGCACCGATACTCTCCACGTGTGAGCACAGACCCCGGGCCGGCCACCATCCGGCGGGCCAGAACGTCGGATGTGCCCGCGATGAAGGCTCTGGTCGATATCTATTCCGGCAAGATCCTCCTGGAGAAGAACCTGGTGACGCTCTACGAGGCGGTCCAGGAGTTCTGGGTCGCCGAGATCGACGGCGAACTGATCGGGTGTGGCGCGCTGCACGTGCTGTGGTCCGACCTGGGCGAAGTGCGCACGGTGGCGGTGCACCCGAAGGTCAGGGGGCGAGGCGTCGGACACGCGCTCGTCGACCGGCTGCTGGACGTCGCCAGAGACCTGCACTTGCAGCGAATCTTCGTGCTGACCTTCGAAGTCGACTTCTTCAGTAGGCACGGCTTTGCGGAGATCGACGGCACGCCGGTCACGGCCGAGGTCTACGAGGAGATGTGCCGTTCCTACGACACCGGTGTGGCCGAGTTCCTCGACCTGA
>CAZOIX010000429.1:0-4423 GCA_964579685.1 uncultured Mycobacterium sp. | reverse complement strand
GGGACCGTGCAGGCCGACCCAGACGAAGGCCTCCGTACCGGCGGCCTCGAGCTCGTGCACCTTCTCCAGCGCCGCGGCGTGCGTGTACTTGCCGGGCAGCCGGACGCCCTCGCAGTAGACCGCGCAATCCACCATGGCCCGCGCCACGGGAACGTGGATTGAGGCGGCATCCGGTTGGGCGTTCTTCGCACGCACGACAGGCCGCAGTGACGGAGGCAGTTGGCGAAACGATGGCATCGGTCACTCTCCCCTGGTCAAGGCCCGCAGCGCTGGTCCTATCAGCCTTGGTGAATGCTACGCGGCACGCCACTTACCGACCCTGCTAGTTTCGTCGACGAAAGGAACGCGCCCGCGGTGCGGGCAATCCACATCCGTCCAAGGAGTCCCTGACGTGAGCACATCTCCCCTCAAGGTCGCGGTCACCGGCGCCGCCGGCCAGATCGGTTACAGCCTGCTGTTTCGTCTGGCCAGCGGTTCGTTGCTCGGCCCGGACCGTCCGATCGAGCTGCGGCTGCTCGAGATCGAGCCGGCGCTCAAAGCGCTCGAGGGTGTGGTGATGGAGCTCGACGACTGTGCGTTCCCGCTGCTGGCAGGCGTTCAGATCGGCGCCGACGCCAATAAGATCTTCGACGGCGTGAACCTGGCGCTGCTCGTCGGTGCCCGTCCCCGCGGCCCCGGCATGGAGCGAGGGGACCTGCTGGAGGCCAACGGTGCGATCTTCACCGCGCAGGGCAAGGCCCTCAACGAGGTAGCGGCCGACGACATCCGCGTTGGCGTGACCGGTAACCCGGCCAACACCAACGCGCTGATCGCGATGACCAATGCGCCCGACATCCCGAACGAGCGGTTCTCCGCGCTGACCCGCCTCGACCACAACCGAGCGATCTCACAGCTGGCGCGTAAGACCGGGGCGAAGGTCACCGACATCAAGAAGATGACGATCTGGGGCAACCACTCGGCCACCCAGTACCCCGACATCTTCCACGCCGAGGTGGGCGGTAAGAACGCCGCGGAGGTGGTCAACGACCAGAATTGGATCGAGAACGACTTCATCCCGACCGTCGCCAAGCGCGGCGCGGCGATCATCGACGCCCGTGGTTCGTCGTCGGCCGCCTCGGCGGCGTCGGCGACCACCGATGCCGCCCGCGACTGGCTGCTCGGCAGCCCGGAGGGCGACTGGGTGTCGATGGCCGTGTTGTCCGACGGCAGCTATGGCGTCCCCGAGGGCATCATCTCCTCGTTCCCGGTGACGACGAAGGACGGCAATTGGTCCATCGTCCAGGGATTGGAGATCGACGACTTCTCCCGGGCCAGGATCGACAAGTCGACCGCTGAGCTGGCTGATGAACGCAAAGCCGTCACCGACCTGGGACTTATCTGAAACAAAGTCGATTAGGTTACCTACCAGTTCGTCAGTAACGTGAGCTTCGTGTCCCATGCAGTGCGAAGCCTGTCAGAAAAGAGACCCCCGATCGTCCTTCACGACGACGAGATCTTCGCTGCACACGTAGGCGGAAAACTGTCGGTAGCGCTGAATGCGCCGTTGGACACCCAGCGCGCATTGTCGGTCGCCTACACGCCGGGCGTTGCGCAGGTCAGCCGTGCGATCGCGGCGGACCATACGCTGGCGGCGCGGTACACCTGGGCCAACCGGATGGTCGCCGTGGTCAGTGACGGCAGCGCGGTCCTCGGTCTCGGCGATATCGGCCCTGCCGCATCGCTCCCGGTGATGGAGGGTAAGAGCGCCCTGTTCAAGGCGTTCGCCGACCTCGATTCGATCCCGATCGTGCTGGACACCAAGGATCCCGACGAGATCGTCGAGACCCTGGTGCGGCTGCGGCCGACCTTCGGTGCGGTCAACCTCGAGGACATCTCGGCACCGCGCTGTTTCGAGATCGAACGTCGCGTGATCGAGGCGCTGGATTGCCCGGTCATGCACGACGACCAGCACGGCACCGCGATCGTCGTGCTAGCGGCACTCCTGGGCGCCGCGGAGGTGCTCGACCGCGACATCACCGGACTGCGGGTCGTCGTCTCCGGGGCGGGCGCCGCAGGTGTCGCCTGCGCAAAGATATTGCTGGCCAGGGGAATCCGCGACATCACGCTGCTGGACTCGCAGGGCATCCTGCACTCCGACCGCGGCAATCTCAACGCGTACAAAACTGAGATCGCCGAGCAGACGAATCCGGACGGCCTTTCCGGCGGCATGGCTGAGGCGCTGAAGGGTGCCGACGTGTTCCTCGGATTGTCCGCCGGTGTCGTGCCGCCGGAGATCGTTGCGACGATGGCGCCCGACGCGATCGTGTTCGCGTTGTCCAATCCGGATCCGGAAATCCACCCCGCCGAGGCGAAGAAATACGCGGCGGTGGTGGCCACGGGCCGCAGTGACTTCCCGAACCAGATCAACAATGTGCTGGCATTTCCCGGTGTGTTCCGGGGCGCCCTCGACGCCGGGGCCCGGCGCATCACCGAGAAGATGAAGGTGGCAGCGGCCGAGGCGATCTTCTCGGTGGTGGGTGATGATCTCGACGTCGACCGCATCGTGCCCAGCGTGTTGGATCCGCGGGTGGCCCCCGCGGTGGCGCGAGCGGTTGCCGCGGCATCCGGAGTCTAGGTTTCGCGGTGCGCCGGCTCGCCTGCGCGCTCGCCGCGCTGCTCGTGGTGAGCGTCGCCGGTTGCGCAGGTGACAACGCGGCACCGTCGCTAGTCGTTGGCTCGACCCAGGACCCCGAGGCGACTCTGATCGCGCACATCTATGCGGCGGCGCTGCGGTCCTACGGCAGCCCGGCGCACGTCGAGACCTCACCGGATCCGCTGAGGCAATTGGACTCTGGAGACGCGCGCGTCGTGCCCGGCTTCACCGGCCGCCTGCTGCACAGGTTCTTCCCGGACTCGACCGCCCGGTCCGCCACCCAGGTGTACCGAGAGATGGTGTCCGCGCTCCCCGAAGGCATCGCCGCGGGCGACTACACGACGTCGGCCGAGGACAAACCCGCCTTGGCGGTGACCGAAGCGACCGCACGGGCCTGGGGTGGCCGTGATCTGACTGCGGCGGCGCGCAACTGCGACAAACTCGAGACCGGCGCGGTGGCCGACGCCCCCCAGCCTGATGCCCTCGGAACGTGCACGTTGCCGAAGGCTCGCGAATACCCCAACCGCGGAACGTTGTTCGCGGCGGTTCGAGCGGGGGAGGTCAACGCCGCATGGACCTCGACCGCCGCCCCGAACATCCCGACCGAGCTGCTGATGTTGTCCGACCGCACGTCGATGATCCGTGCCGAGAACCTGGTGCCGCTGTACCGGCGTAACGAGTTGAACGAGTCGCAGGTGCTGGCGCTCAACGAAGTGGCGGGTGTGCTGGACACCGCTGCGCTGGCCGATATGCGCGCCCAGGTCGAGGAGGGCATCGAACCGGGGCTGGTCGCAGCCGCGTTCCTCGACGAACACCCGCTGGGCGACTAGGCCTCAGTGCGCGTTCGGCACGATCCGCGACATTACGGTCGAGAACAGCCGCTGATAACCCGACCCTGTGAGGCGCACGATGAGGTCGAGCACCTTCGCATCGGGGCCCACCAGCACGCGCGCCCGGTTCTTGCGGACGGCGTCGAGAATTTCCCGTGCCGCCTTCTCGGGGGTCGTCATCGTCAGTTTCTGATCGAAGGTTTTCGTCAGGCCCTCGCGGTCCACCCCTTCGGCGGCGGTGGAGTTGCGCATGATCGCGGTTTTGATGCCACCGGGATGCACCGTGGTCACCCCCACGGGATGACCCGCGGCGATCATCTCCTGGCGCAGCGCCTCGGTGAACCCGCGAACCGCGAACTTCGCCGAGTTGTATGCCGCCTGGCCGGCGACGGAAAAGATGCCGAACAGGCTGGATACGTTGACGACGTGCCCGTCGCCCGAGGCGATCAGATGGGGGAGGAACGCCTTGGTGCCGTTGACCACGCCCCAATAGTCGACGTCCATCACGCGTTCAATGTCCTTGAACGGTGTGACCTCGACGTCGCCGACGTATGCGATACCGGCGTTGTTGTAGATCTGGTTGACCTTGCCGAAGTGCCCGACGACCGCATCGGCGTACAGCTCGAACGCCTCGCGCTCGGTGACGTCGAGTCGATCGGCCTTCACCGGTGCGCCGATGGCCGTCAGACGCTCCGCAGTGACCGCAAGGCCCTCGGCGTCGACGTCACTGATCGCGACGCTGGCACCTGAGCGGGCGAGCTCGATCGCCAGCGCCTGTCCGATGCCTGATCCGGCTCCGGTCACGACCGCGACCTTTCCGGCGAAGCCGTCCATGCCCACGCTCCCTCGTTATGTTGACCGGGCTCGAGGCTAGTCGGTACCCGCGGTAGCGCATACACCGGCCCACTGACGGGTTGATTCCACGCACCAGGTGGCTGTTGCGAAATGTGTGGCGGTTGGT
>CAZOIX010000428.1:0-4424 GCA_964579685.1 uncultured Mycobacterium sp. | reverse complement strand
ATCGACACCGCACTACTCACAAAAGCCGCAGACGCAGAACTGGAGGATTGGGGCCCGCTTGCCGAAGCGACAGGCGCTCCGATGGCCACGCAGGGTCTCGAGATGTGGGTGGACGGCGACAGGTCGGCCGGCATCTGGCAGTGCACACCGGGGCCGTCCTACTGGGTTCAGGAGGAGAACGAGGTCATCTACGTCCTGTCCGGCAGGATGACCGTCACACCCGATGGTGGCGAACCCGCGGAGATCAAGGCGGGCGACATCGCGGTGTTCCCGACCGGTTGGAAGGGCACCTGGGATCTGCACGAGACGGTGCGGAAGGTCTATTCGATCTTCTGATCGCGCACGCGGGGGATCAGCAGGGCGTCCACCGCGATCACCCCGCGCGGTGTCGCGATGACGGGATTCGCCTCCACCGCGTCGAACTCGTCTCCGAAATCGACGGCCAGCTCCGAAATGCGAACGATGACGTCGGCCAACGCATCGATGTCCACCGCGGGCGCGCCGCGCCATCCGGCGAGCAGCGGCGCCACCCGCAGACTGTCGAGCATCCGCAATGCCCGAGACCGCGACAGCGGTGGGCAGGCCAGCACGCGGTCTTCCATCAACTCCACCAGCGTGCCGCCCGCGGCAACGACCACCAACGGACCGAACGCATCGTCCCGCACGAACCCCACCGAGATCTCCACTCCGCCGTCGACCATCGATTCGACAGTCACCGCGGGTCCCAGCCGCCGCGCCATGGCTGAATAGGCGGCCGTCAACGCCGCCTCGTCGGCGAGGCCGAGGACCACGCCGCGGGCCTCGGTCTTGTGCAGCACACCAACGGTTTTGAGCGCCACCGGATAGCCGACCGTATTCGCTGCCGCCACCGCCCGGTCGAGCGAATCCGCCGACCGCGTTTCCACCACCGGGATTCCGTAGGCGGCGAGCACCTCGAACGCGCTGGCGCCCGTGCCGATATCGCGACGCCGACCGGGACCCGGCATCTCCTGGACCGGAAGCGGCCAACGCACGAGATGGCCGAGCGCGGCCAGGCCACTCCGTGCGCCTTCGAGCACGGGAATCCCATGGTCGCGCAGGCGTTGCGCCGTTGGCCTATCGATCGCCGAGGACATCGACGCGACGACCGCGATCGGTGCCGCTGTCTCGGCCGCAACGTCGAGCACCGCGTCGGCATAGGCCGTGTCCTCGTCGAATTCGGTGACGAGATCGACCGCAAGGGCGGTGACGCCGACGCCAGGGTCGTCGACCATCGCGCGCAGACAGCTGCCGAACAGGTTACGGGTATCGGCGCCCGTGCCCCACACGTCCAGCGGGTTGGTGGCGGCCAGTCCCTCATCGAGCAGCGCACCGATCGTGGCGAGTGTGTCGTCGGCCAGGTCGGCGAACTCGACACCCAGGTCGTGGGCCAGGTCGGCGACCAGTGCGCGTTCGGCGCCGGAATCGTGCACGGTCGCGACGCCCCCGCCGCGGGATCGCCTTGTGGTTGAGAACAATTCCAGCGTATCGGCGAACTCGGCGAGATCACTGACTCCGACGGCGCCCGTGGCAGCGCAGAACGCGTCCCATGCCGCGCGATCACCGGCGAGCGCACCCGAATGCGCCGCCACCATCGCCTTGCCCCGGGGTGATCCGCCCACGGTCAAGATCACCACCGGAACGCCCTGGGCGGCCGCCCGCAGGAGTGCCGTTCGCAGCCTCGGCACGTCACGCGGTGTCTCCATGAGCAGCGCGATGATGCGGGTATCGGGATCATCGAGTGCATAGTCGACGTAGTCGGCGGTGGTGGTCACCAGTTCCTGGCCGGAGGACACCGCGAGCCGGAAACCGAACCCGCGACTCGCGCGCAGCATCGTCGAGAATGCCGACCCGGAATGCGTGATGAAGCTGATTCCACCGGAGGGCAACGGATCCGGTTCCAGATAGCCCAACGCTCGCACACCGTGTGCATTGTTGATGAAGCCCATGCATCCCGCACCGCACACCGCCATACCCGCACTCATAGCGATCGCGGTGACCTTGTCGCGCAATCCGTGCGCGGAGCCGAACAGCACCGCTCCTCGCGCACCGACAGCGGCAGCGGATTCCAGTTGTTCGAGCAGGGCCCCGTCGGGCACCCCGAGCAGGACGAGGTCGACGTCATCATCGAGGTCGGTCAGCTACGGCGCGCAGGGCGTGTCTCCGATCCGGTCGTAGCGGGGATTGACCAGATGCACACGCGCCGAGCCGAGTTGGGCCTCGATCACCATCCGCGAACCGAAGCTGTCCGTCCGGGGACTGGCACCGACGACGGCCATCGATCGGGCGCCGAGCATGGCGGAGACGGCCGCGTGCCGGGCATCGTTCACTTGCGCCCGAAGCGCTTCCTCTTGTCAGCCAGCGCGGCACGCGCCGCCTGCCATCCGGGGATTCCGCAGACGCCACCGCCGGCATGCGTGCCGGAGCTGCCGTTGTACAGGCCGGCGATCGGCGTGCGATAGTCGGCGTACCCAGGCGCAGGGCGCATGTGAAACAGCTGCTCCAGCGACAGTTCACCGTGAAAGATGTTGCCGCCGATCAGCCCGTACTCCTGCTCCATCTCGTAAGGGCCGACGACGTCGCGGTGCGTGATCGACGCTTTGAATCCGGGTGCCACCTGATCGTAGGTGTCGATCACTCGATCGGCGTAGGCGTCGAGCTCTTCGGTGTGCGGCGCGTTCGCCCATTCGGCGGGCACCCACTGGGTGAACAGCGACATGACGTGCGTGCCATCGGGATTCAACGTCTTGTCCAGAGTGGTCGGGATGACGCCGTCGCTGAACGGCAGCACGGCGGGCTTGCCGACGCGTGCATCCTGGAAAGCCGCCTCGAGGTAGTCCATGGTCGGCGCCATCTCGATCGAACCGGTGAGGTGTTCGGCGTGCCCCGAACTCGGATTCGCTGTGAAGCTCGGCAGCTCCGCGAGCGCGACGTTGATCTTCACCACGCCGCTGCGGGTCTTGAAGTGTTCGATGTCGCCGACGAAGTCATCGGGCAGTTCGGACGGCGAAAGGTGTTCGAGGAAAGCGATCTTCGGATGCAATGTGGTGACGACGAGCGGTGCGGTGATCTCTTCACCGTTCGCCAGTACCACACCCCGCGCCTGACCGCCGCGGGTCAATACCCGGGAAACCTTGGCATTGGTGCGGATCTCGGCGCCGAAGCTCTTGGCGGATCGCGCGATGGCCTCGGAAACCCCGCCCATGCCGCCCTCTGGGTAACCCCAACTGCCGAGCTGGCCGTCGCCGACGTCACCGATCGAGTGGTGGGCCATGACGTAGGCGGTTCCCGGCTCACACGGTCCGGCCCAGGTTCCGATGATGCCGTTGACCGCCATCAGGCCCTTGACTTGCGGTGATTCAAACCAGTCGTCGAGAAGGTCGGCGATGCTCATGGTCAGCAGTCGGGTGATGTCTGCGGTGAGCCGCGGCGTGATCTTGTTGCGCAGCGGCCAGGCCAGTTTGGCCAGGTCGAGCAGATCGGACGGTCGCTTCGAGCCGACATTGGGCGGCACCTGCGTCAGCAGCGGTCCCATCACCTCGGCGATGCCGCCGATCCAGTCGTGGTATTCCGGCAACGCGTCCGCGTCCTTCTTGGAGAACTTGGATACCTGCTCGTGGGTGCGCTTGGGGTCGTCCTCGTAGATGATCAGTGAGCCGCCCTCGGGGAAGGCCTGATACGACGGGCCCATCGGATGCACCTTGTAGCCGTGCCGCTCGAGTTCCAGCTCCCGCACAATGGTCGGCGGCATCAGGCTCATCACATACGACAGCCGAGTCACCCTCAGGTGGGGAGCGTCGTCCCATGGCGCTTCGGTGGTGGCGGCTCCGCCCAGCGATCCGCGGCCTTCCAGAACCAGGGTTCTGGCTCCCGAACGAGCGAGATACGCGGCAGACACCAGCCCGTTGTGTCCGCCACCGATGACGATGGCGTCGTAATTGTTCGACATGGAAGTCTCACTTTCGTGGGCGCGGCGCGCCTCCTGACTGACTGTTCAATCTAACGAAGTGTTAGGCTGTAGACAAGAGCAACGATGCACTTCGGAGGGGATCAGACACGACCATGGCCGAGCCCGCACCCGCGACAGAACAGAACGAGGCACGCCGAATCGAGATGCTGCGCGCCGCAGCGGAGCTGATCTGCGAACGCGGGTTCGGTGACACCCGTATCGCCGATGTCGCCAAACGAGCAGGCGTGAGCTCGGCGCTCGTCATCTACTACTTCGGGACGCGGGATCGCCTGCTGGTCGACGCGCTGCGCTATTCGGAGGAGTCGTTCTATTCGGCCGCTGAGCAGATGTTGGGCGAGGTCTCCGCGCTGCGTGAGCGGCTCTCGTTGCTGATCCGGTGGACATGCGTGCGGGAGGGTAACGACGAGATACCCGGCGCATGGGGACTGTGGTTCGA
>CAZOIX010000427.1:0-4437 GCA_964579685.1 uncultured Mycobacterium sp. | reverse complement strand
GGATGTGCAGCGAGTACATCCGAGGGATCCAGTAGCCGTCCTGCGAGCACATGTACCCGACGCCGCCACACGGGAAGTCGCCGCCGAACAGCGCCCAGTGCAGCCAGGTGCCGATCACCGGCATGCCGAGGGTGATGGAGCTCAACGCGGCCCGCAGACCGATTCCGGAGAGCAGATCGTCGGGCAGCGAGTAGCCGAAATAGCCCTCGAACATCGCCAGGATGAGAAGCAGCGAGCCGATGACCCAGTTGGCCTCGCGCGGGCGGCGGAACGCGCCGGTGAAGAAGATGCGGGCAAGGTGCACCATGATCGACGCGGCGAACAGCAACGCCGCCCAGTGGTGGACCTGACGGACGAACAGCCCGCCGCGGACCTCGAAGCTGATGTCGAGTGTCGACGCGTAGGCCTTGGACATCTCGACACCGCGCAGCGGTTGGTACACGCCGTCGTAGACGATTTCGGCCATCGACGGGTCGAAGAACAGGCTCAGGTACACGCCGGTGAGCAACAGCACGATGAAGCTGTACAGGGCGATCTCACCCAGCAGGAACGACCAGTGGGTGGGGAACACCTTGTTCAGCTGCCTGCGCACGGCCGCCGAAGGGTGGTAGCGGGAATCGATGGCGTCGCCCTGGCTGGCCGCGATCTCGGCCATGCTCGGCGGCTTAGGCAGTTTCGGACTCAATTTGTTTGCTCCCAGAATGCCGGGCCCACGGGTTGGATGAAGTCGCCGTTGGCGACCAGGTAGCCGTCCTGATTAATCGTGATGGGCAACTGCGCGAGCGCACGCGCAGCCGGGCCGAATATGGGTTTCGCAAAGTGCAACGCGTCGAACTGCGACTGGTGACACGGGCACAGGATGCGGTAGCTCTGCTGCTCGTAAAGCGATGAGGGGCAACCCAAGTGCGAGCACACCTTGGTGAACGCGAACAGATCACCGAAGTTGAAGCTCTCCTGATTCTTTCGCTTGACGACCCTGGGCAAGTCGACCGGCTTGATGCGGATCAGCATGACGGGATTGCGCACACCCATGGTGATCTCGGACAGCCTGTGGTGCGACTCGGGCGTCGTGCCGTCCCCGTCGGACTCACGCCACGGGAACACGGTCTCCATGCCGCCGGCATCGATGTCCTCGGGGCGCATCTTGGTGTAGGTGCCATTGCCGGTCGCACGGGCCAGGAAGATGGTCTCGCCGGCGAAGCGCGGTGTCCAGCCCGAGGTCCACAGGACGGCCTTCTTGCCGTCGGCGGTCTGCACCACCGGCTTCCAAGGATTCTTGATCAGTCCGCCTGCGAACGCGACCAGCGTGCCGAGGCCGAACGCACCGAGTCCGACTCCGAGCGAAAGTCCGATCAGCTTGCGCCGCTTGATGGTCGAGGATTCCAGCGCATCAGAGAGGTTGGCTACCACCGTCTTTCGCTGGAGCTCGGGGGAGCTGCCGTCGTGGCGCTCCTGGATCGAGATCTCCTCGGGGATGAACTTTTTCTGATACAGCACTGCGCCGATTCCGATGGCCAGGATCGAGAGCCCGAACGTCAACCCGTACAACGGTGTGGCCAGGTCGTACCAGAAATGGTCCGGCGAATTCCCGCCCTTGTACTCCCACGGCCAGAAAATGAAGACCACCAGCAGCGCCAGGCCTGAAATGCCGCCCAGCATGAGCCAATAGGCAACCAGGCGTTCGGCGCGCTTCTCGGCTTTGGTGCCGGGAACGGGCCAGCGTTCGTCCTTGTAGACGATCTCGACGCCGTCGATCTTGCCGCCGAGCTCCAGAAGTTCCTCACGCGACATCGCGGCGAGCTCAGCGTCGGTCGGCTGACCGGGCACGCCTGCCTGCCCTGATGTGTCACTCATGCGCGCGCTCCGATCCACAGGGCCACGATGACGACAGCCACTATGCCGATGATCCAGGTCGCCATGCCCTCGGACGTCGGGCCGAATCCGCCGAGCCCGTAACCGCCGGGGTTCGGCGCCGTGCTGGCCATCCGGACATAGGCGACGATGTCCCGCTTCTCCTCCGGTGTCAGCTGCCGGTCGGAGAACTTGGGCATGTTCTGCGGTCCGGTCAGCATCGCCGTGTAGATCTGCGCCGGGCTGGCGCCACCCAGGTCGGGGGCGTACTTGCCGGATGACAACGCGCCGCCCTTGCCGGTGAAGTTGTGGCAGGACGAGCAGTTCAGCCGGAACAGGTCGCCACCGCGGGCGACGTCGTTGCCCAGCAGCGATTCGGAGGCCACGGCGCCGTTCTCGTCGCGGGGGACAACCGGGCCGCCACCATTGGCCTGCACATACGCGCCGAGTGCGTCGATCTGCGCCTCGTCGAACTGCGGCGGCTTCTGCGGGGCCTGGGCCTCACCGCGCATGGCCGGCATGCGGCCGGTGGACACCTGGAAGTAGACGGCGGCCTCGCCGACACCGATGAGACTGGGGCCGCGGTCGGCCACCCCCTGCAGGTTCGCACCGTGACACGTCACGCACGACGTGTCGAACAGCTGCTTACCGGTGCGCAGCAGCGCGGATTGCGACTCGTCGGCGACCGCCACCTGGGGGGTCGGGGTGAGCGTGGCCGCCAACCCGCCGGCGATTCCCAATCCGACGAGCAGAAGCATCGCTGCTGACAGGCGGCGGCGCAGCCGGCGGCGCTTCACAGTCGCCGGCTTGCCGGTTCCGGTGGCCTTCTCGGTCATCGAACCCCTTCTGTTCGGGCGCATCGGCGAGCCGATCATCGGACGAAGTAAATGACGGCGAACAGCGCGATCCACACGATGTCGACGAAGTGCCAGTAGTACGAGACGACGATCGCGGCGGTGGCCTGAGCAGGCGTGAACTTGCTCATCGTGGTGCGGGTCAACAGGAAGATGAAGGCCACGAGCCCGCCGATGACGTGCAGACCGTGGAAACCGGTGGCCAGGTAGAAGACCGATCCGTACGCGCTGCTGGACAGCGTGGTTCCGTGCTCGACGAGGTGGATGTACTCATAGCCCTGACCGAGCACGAAGAACAGGCCCATGGCGAAGGTCAGCAGATACCAGCGGCGTAGCCCGAATATGTCGCCACGCTCGGCGGCGAACACGCCCATCTGGCAGGTGAACGACGAGGCGATCAGCACCGCGGTGACCGGGACGGCCTGCACCAGGTTGAGTTCGGTCGGAGCCGGTGGCCAGTCGCCGCCGGCCTGCGAGCGCGCGGTGAAGTACATCGCGAACAGTCCGGCGAAGAACATCAACTCGCTGGACAGCCATACGATCGTGCCGACACTGACCATGTTGGGCCGGTTCAGGGAATGAACTCGCGACGTGATAGCGGTCCCCGAGGTGCCTACAGCGCTCGTCACAGGAGCAAGTATGACGCTTTGTAGTTGTTGAACTCCACCCGGGTGAGCAATTCGTCATAATCAGCGCGTGACTTCCGGCGATTCCCCAACGTGGCCCCAGGTTCTCGGCCGCCTCACCACTGGTCAGGCGCTTGCGGCGGGGCAGGCCGGCTGGGCGATGGACCAAATCATGACCGGCGCGGCGACGCCGGCCCAGAGCGCCGCCTTCGGCGTGTCGATGAAGATGAAGCGCCCCACGGCCGCGGAGGTCGCCGAGCTGGCCGACATCATGCTCAAACATGCGCGGCGGGTGCCGACGGAGACGATCGGCAACGAGACGGTCGACGTGGTCGGTACCGGCGGCGACGGTTCCAACACGGTGAACCTGTCCACGATGGCGGCCATCGTGGTGGCGGCGGCCGGGGTGCCGGTGATCAAACACGGCAACCGGGCCGCCTCATCGCTGTCGGGTGGGGCCGACACGCTGGCCGCGCTCGGGGTGCGTATCGATCTGAGCCCTGAGGATGTCGCGCGCAGCGTCGCCGAGGTCGGCATCGGCTTCTGTTTCGCACCTCAGTTCCATCCGTCGTATCGGCACGCTGGTGTGGTGCGTCGCGAGATCGGTGTGCCCACGGTGTTCAATCTTCTTGGCCCACTGACGAATCCGGCGTCGCCGCGGGCCGGTCTGATCGGCTGTGCATGGGCGGATCTGGCCGAGGTGATGGCCGGTGTGTTCGCCTCGCGCCGGTCCAGCGTGCTGGTGGTGCACGGCGACGACGGCCTCGACGAACTGACCACCACCACGACGAGCACCATCTGGCGCGTCCAGGCGGGCACCGTCGAGCGTCTGACGTTCGACCCGTCGGCCTTCGGGTTCGCTCGCGCCGAGCGCTCGGAGTTGGTGGGTGGTGACGCGGAGGCGAACGCCGCATCGGTGCGAGCGGTGCTCGGCGGTGAAAAGGGCCCGGTGCGGGACGCGGTGGTGCTCAACGCGGCTGGGGCGATGGTGGCTCACGCCGGGCTAGCCAGCGACGCCAAGTGGGGGCCCGCGTGGGAGTCGGGTCTGGCCAGGGCTGCCGAGACCATCGACTCCGGCGCCGCCGAAAAGCTGCTCGCGCGTTGGG
>CAZOIX010000426.1:0-4441 GCA_964579685.1 uncultured Mycobacterium sp. | reverse complement strand
GATCGGAGCAGTCACGTCCAACGCCGCGACTGCTCCGATCACGGTGATCGCTGGCGGAGTAATGTCGGCCGCAGCCACGCGCTGGGCGATGTCCGCGAGCGTCCCACGCAGCGAATGTTGTTGGGGCAGAGTTCCATTGGCGATAGTGGCGGCCGGCGTCGCCGGGGCGAGTCCATGTGCGAGCAAGGCCGACGTTATCGCCGAGAGGGTCGTTACGGCCATGAGAAACACCAACGTGGTGCCCGAGCGGGCGAGCGCTTCGTAGTCGACGGTCGACGTCGGGTCGCCGGGCGGAACGTGGCCCGAGACCACCGTGACACCCTGTGTGACCCCACGATGCGTGATCGGAATTCCCGCGAGCGCAGGCACCGCCAGCGCGGACGTGACACCCGGAATGACCGACAGGTCGACGGCGGCCGAGGCGCAGGCCAGCAATTCCTCACCGCCTCGCCCGAACAGGAAGCTGTCGCCGCCCTTCAGCCTGACGACGGTCTTGCCCGCTTGAGCGCCTTCGATGAGAATACGGTTCACCTCTTGCTGTGCTGTGGCCTTACCGAATGGGATTTTGCCCACGTCGATTACCTCGACCGCCGGATCGAGCTCGGCGAGCACCGAAAGTGGAGCAAGCCGGTCCGTCACGACGATGTCGGCGGCGTGCAGCGCCTGCAGGCCGGCGATGGTGAGCAAGCCCGGGTCGCCCGGGCCGCCGCCGACGAGGATCACCCGGCCAGCTGCTGAGCTCTCGCGGCTCCGCTGCCGATCGTGAAGACACCAGATGCGATGCGCCTCGCAGGCCGCGGCGATGTCAGCGTCGGCGCCTGTCTGTCCCGTAGCTGCGACGACCAACCACGCCTCGTGCAGGGCGACATCGACGTCATGCTGATTGAAATCCCGCTGGTGCCAGGTGATCACACCGCGAGCGGCCAGATCGACAATGGACGCGCCTGCGGCTCGGCTGACAACCGTCACGCACGCACCGGCCTGTGTAAGCGCGGCGACATGACGCAATGCGACACCGCCGCCTCCGAACACGACAACCGCGCGGCCCGTCACGTCGAGCGTGGGACGAAAGTCCGCGTCGTATTGCATCGAATCCTCGAACAAGCTCATGACCGAGCGCCCCCCGGCACCCACAGGACATCGCCGTACTCCCGGTTGCTGTATCGCGCGAAGATGAACAGCAAGTCGGACAGTCGATTCAGGTACGTCAGCGTCAGTCGGTTCATACTGTCCGCATATTCGCCGTAGGCATGCCAGGCCGCGCGCTCTGCGCGGCGGACGACGGTGCGAGCGACGTGCAAGTGGGCGGCGGTCAATGACCCGCCGTTGAGAATGAAAGACCGCAGCGGGTCCAGTTCACCGTTGTAGTGGTCGCACCACTGCTCGAGCCGGTCGACATACTCCTGGGTGACGCGTAGTGAAGGGTGCTTGGGATTGGGCACCATGGGTGTGCTGAGGTCGGCACCGACGTCGAATAGGTCGTTCTGCACGTGGATCAGCACCGCCGCGACATCGTTCTCGACCTCACCGACGGCGAGTGCCACCCCGATGTGCGCATTGGCTTCGTCGACGGTTGCGTACGCCTCGAGACGGAGGTCGAGCTTCGACGTCTCGCTCAAGTCGCCCAGCCTTGTCGTGCCGGCGTCACCGGTGCGGGTGTATATGCGGGTGAGGTTCACCATGGGTCACCTCACCCGTAGAACCAGGGCGTCGCCTTGGCCCCCGGCGCCGCACAGCGCCGCCACCGCGTAACCGGAACCCTGTTTCTTCCCGTTGCTTCGCTCGCCACGGCGTCGTGCCAGCTCAAGGGCGGCGTGCAGGGTGATCCGGGCGCCGGACATGCCGATCGGATGCCCGATGGCGATGGCCCCGCCGTTGACGTTGACCTTCTCCGGGTCGACGCCGAGCTCTTTCATCGACGCGAGCGCCACCGCGGAGAACGCCTCATTGATCTCGATGACGTTCAGCTGATCGACCGAAATGCCCTCGCGCGCAATGGCCTTCTTGATGGCGTTGGCCGGCTGGGACTGCAGCGTGGAATCCGGGCCGGCCACGACGCCGTGAGCGCCGATCTCGCACAGCCAGGTCAGCCCCATCTCCTGGGCCTTCTCCCTGCTCATCAGGACCACGGCGGCGGCGCCGTCGGAGATCTGCGACGCCGAGCCGGCGGTGATGGTGCCGTCCTTGCGGAACGCCGGCTTGAGTCCGGCCAGGGACTCGGCGGTGGTATTGGCGCGGATGCCCTCGTCCTCGGTGAACTCGATCGGGTCACCCTTGCGCTGCGGGATCTTCACCGGCACGACCTCGTCGGCGAAGACCCCGTCTTTCCATGCCGCAGCGGCCTTTTGGTGCGAACGTGCCGCAAACTCGTCCTGCTCGGCCCGGGTGAACTGGTCGGCGTCGTTGCGCTGTTCGGTCAGCGCACCCATCGGCTGATCGGTGAAGACGTCGTGCAGACCGTCGTAGGCCAGGTGATCGAGAACGGTGACGTCGCCGTACTTGTACCCGGCGCGGCTGTCCATGAGCAAGTGGGGCGCCTTGGTCATCGACTCCTGGCCGCCGGCGACCACGACCTCGAACTCGCCCGCGCGTATCAACTGATCGGCCAGCGCGATGGCATCGATTCCGGACAGGCACATCTTGTTGATGGTCAGCGAGGGCACATCCCAGCCGATGCCCGCGGCAACCGCAGCCTGCCTGGCGGGCATCTGCCCAGCACCGGCGGTCAGGACCTGCCCCATGATGACGCAGTCGACGGCCGACGCCGGGATCTTGGCCTTGTCCAGCGCACCTGCAATCGCGACGGCCCCCAGGTCACTACCCGAGAAATCCTTCAGTGAACCCATCAATTTGCCGATTGGCGTACGCGCTCCAGCAACGATCACCGACGTCGTCATTTGCGACCTTCCTGCTTTCGTTTCACGGCACACCGTCTCAGGACGGGGATTGACCACTATGTGGTTCTACCATAATTGCGCTAGGGTGATGCGCGCAATGTTCGAGGAGGAATGACGATGAGTGCCACTTCGTCGCATACTCGGGCCTCCCGCCATGTCACGCGACGCGAACTCGCCGATACGTGCCCGAGCGGGCTGCGGCCGTGGCCTGCCGATGATGGGCTTTCGGTGCGTGCGCAGCTTCCGCGCGGCTCACTGCCTACCGCGTCGCTCGCGCGACTGCTCGGGGCGAGCGCGATGTTCGGCGACGGCGATGTGCACTTGACCACCGGCGCCGACATCGGGCTCTGGGGACCGCCCGCGGACGGCGACCGATTGCCAGCGGCCCTCTTTTGGCCAATTGAATCCACCGGGCTTCTACCCTCCTGGATCCATGACCGAGTGCGTAACGTCCTGGTCTCCCCAATGACCGGGATCGTGGGCGCGCGGGCGAACCTTCGGCCCACCGTGCGGCAACTCGAGGTTATGCTGTGCTCCGACCCCGACTCCGGGCAACTGCCAGGACGATTTCTTTTCACTCTCGACGACGGCAGTGAAGATCTGCCCGGTCGGCTAACCGAACCCGGGCTACCGGCACCGGATTTGGGCCTCACCGCGCTGGACCACAACGAAGGCCAGCCAAGCGTCGCGACCGCTGTGCCAGCGTCATGGCCCTCTACACGGCGGCGGCGCGGCTCGCCACACTGGCGTGAGACCTCGCCGCAGGCGGAGCCGGACCGGGCCCTCCATGACAGGTGCGTGAATTTGGACGCGCCGTTGGCCGCACAGGTCCCGGCCGACCCGCGGATGCGCGTCCCCGCAGCGTCGCTGCAGTACGGCGATGTAAGGGGCAGCACCCACGTCTACGTACCCGACGGCGTATTCACACCCGAGTTCGCCAGCTCGCTGCTCGCCAAATGCGGGGAAGGCGGCCATCTCATCGTGACGCCCTGGCATGGCGTCGTCGTTCCCCTAGCCTCGGAGGCGCATTCATGTCCACAACCGCTCGACACTGGCAGCCGACCCGGCCCTCACGCCGCTACGAGTACTTGGATAACGGCGCCGCGATCTACGCCGAGTCGTTCGCGACGATCCGTCGCGACTCGGACCTGTCGACGATCCCGCCCGCGGCCGAGAAACTCGCCGTGCGCATGATCCACGGATCCGGGCAGCCGGACCTCGTCGACGACCTCGTGATCCACCCCGACCTCGTGCCGGTGGCGCGGGCGGCGCTCGACGAAGGAGCGCCGATTCTGTGCGACGCCTTCATGGTGGCTACCGGCATCACAGCCAGCCGGCTCCCCGCAGGCAACACTGTCCATTGCCTACTTCGCGACGAGCGCGTCCCCGACCTTGCACGCCATTGGGCGACGACACGAACCGCAGCCGCCGTCTCGCTCTGGGAGCCCTACCTCGACGGCGCCGTCGTCGCGATTGGCAACGCTCCCACAGCGCTGTTCCACCTGCTCGAGAGGCTGGACGAGGGCTGGCCGAGACCGGCGGCG
>CAZOIX010000425.1:0-4443 GCA_964579685.1 uncultured Mycobacterium sp. | reverse complement strand
GCAGACCGACGCGTCGATCAACCACGGCAACTCCGGTGGCCCGCTCATCAACATGAACGGTGACGTGATCGGCATCAACACCGCGGGCAAGTCGTTGTCCGACAGTGCGAGCGGCCTCGGCTTCGCGATTCCGGTGAACGAGGTCAAGTCGGTCATCGAAGCGTTGATCCGCGACGGAAAGATCGCGCACCCGACACTGGGCCTGACCGCTCGTTCGGTGAGCAACGATATTGCGTCGGGCGCTCAGGTGGCCAACGTGAAGGCGGGCAGCCCGGCGGAGAAGGCGGGCATCCTGGAAAACGACGTCGTCGTGAAGGTGGGCGACCGGACCGTCGCCGACGCAGACGAATTCGTCGTCGCGGTGCGCCAGCTCAAGATCGGCCAGGATGCGCCCATCGAGGTCATGCGAGACGGTCGGCCTGTCGTATTGACCGTCAATCCCGGCCCCGACAACAGCACCTAGACATGTTCGCGAACGTCGGCTGGGGCGAGATGCTGGTCCTGGTGATCGCCGGTCTGGTGATCCTGGGGCCGGAACGGCTGCCGGGTGCGATCCGTTGGACGTCGGGCGCGCTGCGCCAGGCCCGCGACTACATCAGCGGCGCCACCAGTCAGCTGCGCGACGACCTCGGCCCAGAGTTCGAGGACCTTCGGGAACCGCTGAGCCAACTGAACAAGTTGCGGGGGATGACACCGCGCGCTGCTCTCACCAAACACCTGCTCGACGGCGATGACTCCATTTTCACGGGCAAGTTCGACGTCCCACCGACCAACACCGAAAAGCCGGTCAACGACGGCGCGCCCGCGCCCTCGGCGGCGGCTCCGGTTCAGCCCGAGACGCCACCGAAGCCCGACACCACGCCGTTCGACAGCGACGCGACTTAGCGGCCCGCGGGATCAAGTCCCAGCGACATGCCCGCCAGTCCGCGCTTACGGCTGGACAACGAGTCAGCGATGCTGCGCAACTCCTTGCCCGCGACCGAATCCGGTGCCGACAGCACCAGCGGTATCCCGGCGTCGCCCGCGGACACCAACGCGGGATCCAACGGGACCTGGCCAAGCAGTGGCACGTCGGCGCCTACCGAACGGGACAGGCTCTCGGCCACCTGCCGGCCGCCGCCCTCACCGAAGATCTGCATCGTCGAGCCGTCGGGCAGCAGCAGTCCGGACATGTTCTCCACCACGCCCACGATGCGCTGACGGGTCTGCAGCGCGATAGCGCCTGCCCGCTCGGCCACCTCGGCGGCGGCCAGCTGCGGAGTCGTGACCACCAGGATTTCTGCACCCGGGATCAGCTGGGCCACCGAGATGGCGATGTCTCCGGTGCCCGGCGGCAGGTCGAGCAGCAGGATGTCCAAATCGCCCCAATAGACGTCGGCCAGGAACTGCTGAAGCGCACGGTGCAGCATCGGTCCGCGCCAGACGACGGGCGTGTTGCCCTGGGTGAACATCGAGATCGAGATGACCCGGACGTCGTGCGCGACGGGCGGCAGGATCATCGACTCGACCTGGGTGGGCCGATCGCTGGTGCCCATCATCCGCGGTACCGAGTGCCCGTAGATGTCGGCGTCGAGAACACCGACCGACAGCCCCCGCGCGGCCATCGCCGCGGCCAGGTTGACGGTGACGCTGGACTTGCCGACACCGCCCTTACCGGATGCCACGGCGTAGACCCGCGTCAGCGAGCCCGGCTGGGCGAAGGGGATCACCGGTTCCCGTGCGTCGCCACGCAACTGCTTGCGTAGCTCGGTGCGCTGCTCGTCGCTCATCACATCGAGGGTGACCTTGACGGCGCCGGTGCCCGGGACGTCGGCGACCGCCTGGCTGACGCGTTCGGAGATCTCGGTCTTTTTCGGGCAGGCCGCAGTGGTCAGATACACCTCGACATGAACTCCACCGCCGGGCTCGACGGTGACGTTCTTGACCATGCCCAACTCGGTGATCGGCCGCCGCAGTTCGGGGTCGATCACCTTGGTCAGTCCGGCACGGACCGCGGATTCGAGGTCAGAAGAAGAGGACATCACCGACGAGTCTAGGCCGACTCGACGTGTGTCTAGGCGGCCGGACCGGGCAGCGGGGCTTGCGCAGGGGCGGGCTGCGGTCCGGGCGGTGTACCCAAGGGAGGTTGCGCGGGACCTGGCGCAGGCGGCAGCACCGCAGGACCGGGGGGTGGTGCCAGCGGCGCCGGACCCGGGGGCGGGGCAAACGGTGCCAGCGGACCGGGCGGAGGGGCCTGGCCGGGCGGTACCAGCGGCTGCGCCAAGGGCGGCGCTCCCATCGCCGGCTGCAGCGGCGCGGGCTGATCCTTGATGCAGAACACCGCGCACTCCGGCGTCTGCGCCGGTGGGGGCTGCATCCATGGCGGCAGCCACTGTTGTGGTTGCTGCTGCTGCGTCGGCGGAGCTGCCAGCGGGCCAGGAGCGGGGCCTGGCAGCGGGCCGAGTCGCTGGCCGGGGGCGAACCCGGGGAGCTGGCTGGCGACGTCGCTGCGCGCCAGCACCGGCATCAACGCGAGGGGATCGTTCGCGGGCAATCCCAGCGCGTTGAGTGGCAGCCCGGGGCCGAGGCCCTGGTAGTCGTCCAGATGCATGCTTCCGGTGTCGTCCAGCACGGGGATGGATCCGGTGATCGGCGGCAGGTCGACGGGCACCACGCCGGTGGCGTATGCCGCGGCCCACCCCATCACGTTGCGGGCGTAGGCCACCGAGTTGTTGTAGCGCAGGATCGCGGCCATCACGTCCGACTGGTCGCGAAGGTTCATCCCCCCACTGCACAGGTAGCGTGCCGTCGCCAGGCTCGAGTCGAAGAGGTTCTGCACCTCGGCCTTGCCGTCGCCGTCGCCGTCGGATGCGTAGCGAGACCAGGTGCCGGGCAGGAACTGCATGGGCCCCATCGCGCGGGCATAGGTCACGCGGTCGGCCGTGCGGCTCTGCACGATGACCTCGTTACCGGGTAACGACCCGTCCAGCGCGGGTCCATAGATCGGCCGTACCGCGGTTCCGCGGGAGTCGGTGGCGCCGCCGTAGGCATGCATCGACTCGATGCGCCCGATGCCGGCCAGCAGATTCCAGCTGACGCCGCAGCCAGGGGCCGCCACCGCCATCATTCGTTCGGCATTGCGGTATGCCGCAAGGGCCATCGCCGGAATCCGCAGTGTGCCAGGGGCATTGACCACCGCTGCCGGCTGCGGAGAAGAGGCCGACGAGGCGACGGTGTGAAAGTCGCTTGGTGTCTTGGTGACCGCCACCACGGTCGCCCCGTCGCGCTCGCCCGAGGTCGACGCGACAGCGGCCAGGGGAGTGACCGCGGCGTCACGGACCGGCGAACTCGGTTGCACGGTTGCCCCGACGGCACCCACCAGAATGATCGGCGCGATGACGACAAATCCCGAGGCGACACGGGCGCGGGCGGGGGTGAGCGCGCTCCGCACACGAGACGGCCTGAGAGCACCGCTGATGTCGGCGGCACGCATGCCGGCAACGGCACCGGTGACGGTGCGCGCGACTCGCCTGGCCAGGCGTCGCCCTGCCCTGAGGGCGGCTCCTCCCGCTATGTGCACTCAACCGTCCTTGGTCTGTGGTGTTTGTGAACCAAGTCACCATACCTAGTCGATACGCGCGTGTTACAGCAATCGCATCAGGTATTTCAGCCCTGCTTTTTGGAGCGTCGCTCGCTCTGCTCCGTTTTACCGCCACTGTCACGCTTATCGGACGCCGTTTGCGGCTGCAGCCGAGTCAACTGTTCGTGGATTTCCTCGAGTTCGCGTCGCAGGTAATCGCGGGTGGCTACCTCGCCGACCGCCAACCGCAATGCGGCCAGCTCACGGGCCAGATACTCGGTATCGGCCTTGGTCTGTTCAGCCCGCCGACGGTCTTCGTCCAGCGATACCCGGTCGCGGTTCTCCTGGCGATTTTGGGCCAGCAGAATCAACGGTGCCGCGTACGCCGCCTGTGTGGAGAACGCAAGATTGAGCAGGATGAACGGATAGGGATCCCATCGCAGTTTCACGGCAAACAGATTCAGGATGATCCAGGCGATCACCATAATGGTCTGCCAGGCCAGGTAGCGGCCCGTGCCGAGGAAACGCGCGATCGACTCCGAAACCTTGCCGACGGTCTCGGCGTCGAGATTGGGCGTGAAACGGCGGCGGGACACCCGTGGGGTGTCCAGCCGTTGGCGCGCCGTCAAGTCACTCACGAGGCGCCCTCAGTGAACAGTTCGGGTTCTTCTTGGTCGCGCCAGTCGTGCGGCAGCAGGTGGTCGAGCACGTCATCGACCGATACCGCGCCGAGCAGGTGGTTCTGCTCATCGACGACGGGACCGCACACCAGGTTGTAGGCGGCGAAGTAGCGCGTCACCACGGCCAGCGAGTCCTCGGGCGCCAAATTCGGCAGGTCGGTGTCCACGATCCCGCTGACGAGATCCGCGGGTGGTTCACGCAGC
>CAZOIX010000424.1:0-4454 GCA_964579685.1 uncultured Mycobacterium sp. | reverse complement strand
CGAAGTCTCGCTTCGCGCAGATTCGCGCCGGTCAGGTCAGCCCCGGCCAGGTTAGCGGCCCGTAGATCATGACCGGCCAGATTCGCGGCGCGCAGGTCGCGGCCGCCGAAATCACGCCGCGCCGCAGTCACGTCTGCGTCGGGTCGTCCAATGCCCGCGCCCAGTGCCGGTAGGACTCGACGCTCTCGGCACCCGATCCCTGCGGCTGGGCGACGAACTCCATCCGCGCCGCGAAGTCCAGCTGCCGGTCCAGTGCGTGCTCGACCCGGTCCCTCGGCTCCGCGAATTGCCCTGCATCGGGTCCCGTCCCGGTGACCGCCGACCAGACTCGCACCGTCTCGGCCGAGACCGGGCATACACCCAACACCAGCGACCAGTCTTCGGTCCGCACCAGCACGGTGGCGACGTCGTGAACCTCGACGACAACCTGGCCGCCGTCGTCGAGGCCGTGCCGGATCACGAGCGGGCCGTCCGTCGTCGGCGCCACGACCGATGTCACCACATGCCGGCCGAGGAATCCGCCCAGCGTGATCGGATCCACGAACTGCTGGATCACCAACCGCGAATCGACATCCACCTCCGCGCGAACGACGAAGTCGGTGCGCGGCGGTTCGAAATCGGGTGCCGGGCGTGTCGGCTCGGACCGGTCGGCGTCGCCGTGATGCCAGAGGTAGATCATCCCGCCGCTCTCCGACACCGGCCAGCGCCCGATCCGGCGGCCCTTATAGGTCCGGCGGTCGTACGGGACATCGGTGTTCGCGCCCTCCGGCGACCACGTCCAGCCGTGATAGAAGCAGCGCACGTCCTCCCCACATACGCGGCCGCCGTAGCCCAGGTGATGGCCAAGGTGAGCGCAAAACGCATTAAGCGCATGCGGATCACCCGATTCACCCCGCCAGAGCACGATCTCGTCGCCGTGCAGGCGGATCGGCAGCACCGTTTCCGGCCCGAGCTCGGCGCTTGCGGCAACCGGCAGCCACCCGTACAGCGACGGCATATCGCGCCCGTTGTCGGCCACCGGAATCGCCCGCGCGCTCGCATTCATCGAGATGCTCCAATCGATCCGCGAGCGGCGTCCAGGGCACGCCTTTCACTGTCGCTGAGGTTGAGTCCAGGCACGTGGTGGATCATGCCGATCAGCTCGGCCTGCCGCTCGACACAGCCGGCCCAGTCCGGTCCGAGGTCGTCCGCACGCGGTGCGGCGATGCAGGCTCGGATTAGCACGTGTGCATCATCGACGGGAGTGACCGCGAACAGTGCACCGCCACTGCCGAATTCACTCACCCACATCAGCCCGGGGCTGATGGCCCGGACGTCGACAGTGCGTTCGGTCACCCCGGACAGGCGGTACCGTAGGTGCAGGTCGTCGGGTGCGTTCGAGACGACCTGCGGTCCGTCGGTGACCGGCACGCCGAGCAGATACCCGAGGCTGCTGGGATCACACAGATTCTCCAGCGCGATCGACGGCGTGCCGTCGCAGTCCCAGACCCGGCCGCCGTCGGCGGGCAGCCAGCCCGTCGCGCCGTCGCCCAGATCCGCGACGCCGGGAACCACTGGGCCCGTACCCACCAACACCATCCCACACCGTTCCTCCACCGGGTAGTGCTGCAACCGCGGACCCGGCCGGTCGCTCGGGGTCGGGCCCCACACCCTGCCGTCGACGCGGGTGCGCAGGGAGTCGTCGTCGAGCACGTCCGCGTCGACAAGGGGGAAGCCCCGGTCCGGGGTCAGCCCGTCGGCGGCGTGGACACACCCGCTAGGCCCGCGGTACACCACGACCCGGTGCGCCCCGATGTGAACCTCCTCCACCGCACCGGCTACGAGCCGATCCGACCAGTCCACGGCCCACCAGCCGGTGGAACTCTCCTCGACCGACATCGTCAGCTCACTTTCGATCGAGACACCACGCAACCGTGTGCCTGCGCGTCCCAAAGGCCCTCGACCGCACCTAAATCCGACGTACGCAGGACCTCACGCAGCTTGTACTTCTCCACCCGGCCAACCGGATTGCGTGGCAGGTCCGGCAGCGTCCATACGTATCGCGGCACCGCGAAATACGGCATGTTGGCGGCGCAGTGGTTGAAGAATGCGACTGGATCGAACCGCTCGCCGCCGTTGAGAACCACACACGCCACCACGTCGTCCTCGGTGACCTCGCTCGGGGCAGCGATAACCGCGACGTCGGCGATCTGCGCGAACTGCCTGGCAACCTGCTCGACCTCGAAGGACGAGATGTTCTCTCCGCGCCGACGCAGGTAGTCCTTCTTGCGGTCGACGAAGAAGAAGTAGCCTTCCTCGTCGAACCGGCCCAGGTCACCGGTGTGCATCCAGCCATTGCGCCAAACCCCCAGCGTCGCTTCGGGATTCTTGTAATAGCCCTCGAACATGACGCGGGGCGCATTCGGCCGGACCACGACCTCCCCTACCTCACCGACCGGGACCTCGGCGTCGTTCTCGTCGAAAAGTTTGATGGTGAACAGCGGATTGGGCTTACCCGACGAACCCGGAACCGCGGGCGCGCTCGCCGGCGCGATCGTCAGCGGGTAGGCCTCGGACTGGGCGTAGAGCTGCAACACGGTCAGGCCGAACCGTCGTTCGAAGGCCCGGTGCATCGCCGGCGGCATCGGCGCAATCGTCGCTACCTCGACCGGGTTGTCCGCGTCATCCTCCTGCTCGGGCCTGTTCCACAGCATCGTGGACATGGCGCCGAGCAGCACCGTCTGGTCGGCGCCGAAGTGGCGCACTCTCGACCAGAAGCGGTTCGGCGAGAACCGGTTGTCCAGCGCCCCGGTCGCGGTCGCGGTGAGCGGCCCGAGCACCACCAGGCTGATCGCAGCCAGGTGGAACAGCGGAAACGCGGCGTAAACGGTCGATTCCGGTGTCGCTCCGCGAATCTCGAAGACCTGCTTGGCCGACGAGCACAGATAGTTCTGACTCATCGCGACGCCCTTGGACGGCCCGGTGGTCCCGGCGGTGAAGATGACCGCCGAGACCGCGTCCCCGCTCGGGTCGGCCACCGCCGCGGGCATCCGGGTGGTCGGGGCGTACACATCGCCCGCCGCATGCACCGAGAGCCCGGCGATGTCGTAGGCCTTCAGCCGTCCCGACGGTCCCACCGGCCTGGCGACGACGTGCGCGAGGTCAGGAAGGGCGGGCGCCACCCGTTCGATCTCCCCCACCAGCGGCTCGTCGACCAGCACCACCCGCGCCTGCGCGGTGGCCAGCTGGTGGCGCAGGAACTCGCCCGTGTAGTCCACGTTGATCGGTGCGTAGACGGCACCGAGGAAGGCGCAGCCGAACATCGTGGCCAGCATTTCGGTCGAGTTGTTCGCCAGCACACCCACCGCGTCACCGGCCCCAACACCGAGGGAGTGCAGACCGGCCGCAGCCGAAATGCCCCGGTGATAGAGCTCGGAATAGGTCAGACGGTCGTCACCCACGTACAGTGCGACCTTGTCGGGCACCCGATCAGCACCGGCGGACAGCATCCCGCGCATCGTCGTCAGGCCCGGCGCAGACCACCGGCTCACCGCCCGATCTCCTCGGCGTCGGGCCACTGCGAGCCCACCAGCCCGTAGGGGCGGGCGTCCAGGTCGCCCCCGTCGAGGCTGGTGTAGACGTGCTTGATCTGCGTGTATTCGAGCATTCCCTCGGGTCCGTACTCCCTACCGAAGCCGCTACGCTTGTAACCGCCGAACGGCTGTGGGGCCAACACCCCGTAGTCGTTGATCCACACCGTGCCCGCCTGGATCTGCGCGGCGACCTCGCGGGCGGCGACCGTGGGCCCCCAGATCGCGGCGCCCAGGCCGTACTGCGTGTCGTTGGCCAGGCGCACGGCCTCCTCCACCGTCGAATAACGCAGCACCGCCAGTACCGGCCCGAAGACCTCTTCCCGGGCGATCTCCATCTCGGCGGTGACATCGCAGAGAACGGTTGGCTGGTAATAGAAGCCACCCGCGTCCACCTGTGCGATCTGCCCGCCGACGACCAGCTTGGCGCCCTGCTCGAGGGCGCGCTGCACCATCGCGTCGACATTGGCCAGTTGACGCTCGGAGATCAGCGGGCCGACGTCGGTCTCGTAGTCCTCGGCCACCCCGACCACCAGCGCCTCGGTACGCTCCCGAAGCAACTCGAGAGTCTCGGCATAGCTGGACTCGGGAACCAGGAGCCGCGTCGTCGCCACACACGCCTGCCCGGCGTGCATGAAGGCGGCGAACAGCGTTGCCCGAACGGCCAGTTCGAGATCCCCGCCGGGCAGCAGGATGCTGGGCGACTTGCCGCCCAGCTCCAGAGTCAGCCGCTTGACGGTGCCCGATGCGGCGGCCATGATCCGGCCGCCGACAGCGGTGCTGCCGGTGAAGGTGATGTGGTCGACACCGGGGTGCTCGACCAGGACCTCGCCTGCGGAGACGTCACCGTGGACGAGATTCACCACACCCCGGGGACCGCCGGCG